>CALDJN010000210.1 GCA_937901695.1 uncultured Anaerocolumna sp. | reverse complement strand
TCCTTCTTATTACTTTGCAGCCTTTCTGTTGCCCGTTATATCCTTCTTATTACTTCGCAGACTTTCTGTTGCTGTTATATCCTTCTTTTATTACCATTATTACCCTTTCTATTGCAGTTTTACAGTCTTACCATTGCAGTGGAATCCTTCCTATTGTTGTACCCTTGCCATTGCTGTTGTCCCTTCCTTATTGCAGCCATACCCTTACATTATCTAAATAAGCATACCTAATAATTCTTTTGCTGCAGTGGATATAGGATTTTTATCACTTGTTACAATGCAAAAATTCCTATGTGGAATCTCTTTCTTAAATTTTAATTCAAATAATTCTCCACTGCCGATATATTTTTCAGCAAAGTTTCTTACAACAGAACCAATTCCAAGGTTCCTTAAAGTAAACTGGACTATAATATCACTGGTTGCCAATTCAAATTCTGGTTCCAGTACTACTCCATTTTCCTTTAGATATTCATCCATATATGCTCTGGTACTCGTGTTCTTTTCTAAACAAATAATAGGCAACTGCTCTAAATCCTTATATTCAAGTTCCTTATCCTGTAAAGCTTTAAAACCCTTTCCTCCAACGAATACATCCTTAATTGACTGAACTTCTTTTATATGCACTTCCGGTTTTGCTTGAAAGGGTGCACTTACAACACCAAAATCAATCTTACCCTCATATAAATATTCCAAGGTCTCGGGAGTTGGTCCATTGGTTACGGTTACTTTAATGTTAGGATATTTCATATGAAACTCTTCCAGAAATTTAAGCAAATAAAATTGAAGTGTCATATCACTTGCCCCAATTCTGATTTCACCAGTCTCCAAATCTATCATTTTTTTAAACTTTGTTTCGCCTAACATCATAGTATCATAACCACGTGAGATATAGGAAAATAATACTTCACCCTCCGGAGTAAGTTTGACACCTTTTTGGGTACGAATGTATAGACTGCTGCCTAAGTTATTCTCTAACAATTTAATTGCCTGGCTAACTGCAGGTTGAGAGATACACAGTTCTTCTGCTGCTGCGGTAAAGCTGCCGCATTTGGTTACATAATAGAATATCTTATAATATTCCAAATTCACATTCATGTCTCTCTCCCCCTTACATCATTAATTCCATGTCTTCCATACTTCCGGTCGATAACCTATGGTTACTTGTTTTCCATTTCTCACAATAGGAGTTTTAAACATCTTTTGATGTTCTAACAGTTTTTCTTCCTTATCTGCATCATCTGATAAATATTTTATAAAATTATCTTCATATTCTTTTGAATTTTCATCTATTAACAAATGAAAATCCCCTGCTGCAGATTTTATACTTTTGTATTCACCAGGGCTCATACCGTATTTACCCAAATCGACATATTGGTACTTAATATTTCTTTCTTTAAAATATCTTTCAGCTTTTTTAGTATCAAAACATTTTTGTTTTCCAAATATTTGTATATTCATTGCTATTCCTTTATTAACTATTCCTTTATTAACTATTTCTCTTCTAAAATATCATCATATTCTTTATTCTTGCTAAACCAGCTAACTGCATAGGGACAAGTAAGGATAGCCTTTTTCCCTTCTTTTCTTAGTTGTTGGGCTGCTTCTATCATCAGTTTGCCGGCAACACCTTGTCCCCTTAGAGAGTCGTCAACATAGGTATGATTAATATCTACAATCTTATCTTTTACATTAGGGAAAGTAACTTCTGCAATAGTAACCCCCTGATCATTATTCATATAGATTCGATTACTTTCATATTTAAATTCCATAGAAATCCTCCATACTTCCAAAGCCTGCGAATTTAAGCGCAAGTACAAATTTGCCATGTAAAAACCTTAACTTTCACACTTCCCGACATAATGCCTCTTTGTGGCATCACTGTTTTTTAAAACCTTATATCCTTTTGGTAATACTTGTGTCTTTATATAATGAAAAGTAGCATCTTCACCCTGCTCCTTTAACATCTTAAGTAATTGATAAAGCAGATTTTTTGTATCTTCATGAATTAAATAGTGTTCCTTCGATGATTCAAAATATGCCAGAGGGTCTCCGTCACTGTATTTTTCTTTATTATAATTCTTACAGGCTGCAAGACGGTCACAAAACATTTCAACCACATATTTAACAGGCATTCTGGTACCTGTCATAGGTTTATTTGATTCTAAGCTATAATCAATCCAGTATTCCAAATGATGTTTGTTTCTTCCTTTATGATGTAACCAGGCAGAACTATAGCCTTTATCGATTCGTTCCGCATTATTAGGGCTTTGATTTCCTTGAAAGTATTTAGCACCAACTAAGAATTCAACCGGAGAATATTTGGACAAATCATGAAGAATTCCTTGTTTATATAAACCTGCTCGAAAACAATACTTCATGACTAACCACTTATGATGATTAATCGTTTTTAAATGCTGTAGCCATTTCATGTTCACCTCTCCAATTCGTAACACCCCAGCTTCCCTCAATATTATATATTTTAACATAATATCAAAATCAATACAATTATTAGAGAAAAAACAAAGAAGTACTGCTAAATGTTTCAAATAGCCCAAAATAGAAAAGAGCCATTCTGAACATAAATTGGCAAAGCCATATCCATTTATAAGCCGAATTTCTTAAAAAGAATCCCGATAAACCGCATTTTCCCAATTCTCTCCAATTCAACTGCAAAATTTTGTGTTCAGAATGACATTGTTATTCATTTAGCAATCAGACTTTTATATCTGCTTTCAAACCTAATTCTGATTTATTTTCATCCAAAATTGGTTGAATTACTTCCGTTAAGAATTCTTCTACCTGCTGCTCTGCTCTTCCTGTATATTTTGCCGGATCCATGGCTTTTTGAAGTTCTTCTAAAGTCAAGTGAAAGGATGGATCTGCTGCAATTAGTTCAAGCAGGTTATTATCCAAACCATTTTCTTTAATATTCTTGCCAGCTTCCATAGACAATACACGAATTCTTTCATGTAATTCCTGTCTGTCACCACCAGCTTTTACTGCATCCATCATAATATTCTCTGTTGCCATAAATGGAAGCTCTGCCATAAGATGTTTGCGAATAACTTTGGGATATACCACAAGTCCATCCACAATGTTCATGTATAAGTCTAATATGCCATCCACAGCCAGAAAGGCTTCCGGTATACTAATTCTTTTATTGGCAGAATCATCTAAGGTTCTCTCAAACCACTGGGTAGAAGAAGTGAATGCTGGATTTAGGGCATCCACCATTACATAATTTGCCAAAGAAGCAATTCTTTCACTTCTCATAGGATTACGTTTATAAGCCATAGCGGAGGAACCTATCTGCTTCTTTTCAAATGGTTCTTCTATTTCTTTTAGATGTTGTAATAAACGAATATCATTAGAAAATTTATGTGCACTGGCTGCAATTCCTGCAAGTACATTAAGCACTCTGGTATCCACTTTACGGGAATAGGTCTGACCGGATACTGGGAAGCACCCTGCAAATCCCATTTTATCTGCAATTAATTGATCTAATTTCTTAACACGTTCCTGATCCCCATCAAATAATTCCAGAAGGCTTGCCTGAGTACCAGTGGTTCCTTTGGAGCCAAGTAAACGCATGGTTTCGATAAGATAGGAAATATCATCATAATCTAATTTTAATTCCATTAGCCATAATGCAGCTCTCTTTCCAACTGTTGTGGGCTGGGCTGGTTGAAAATGAGTAAATGCCAAAGTTGGTAATCCTTTATGCTCATTTGCAAAATAAGAAAGTAAATTCATAACATTTACCAGCTTCTTCTTAATTAACTTTAGCCCTTCTGTCATTATGATAATGTCTGTATTATCGCCAACATAGCAGGAGGTGGCACCCAAATGAATAATTCCTTTTGCTTTCGGACATTGCACTCCGTAAGCATATACATGGGACATAACATCATGACGCACTTCAGCTTCTTTTATCTTCGCCACATCATAATTAATATCATCCCGATGTTTTTTTAATTCCTCAATTTGTTCGTCTGTAATATTCAATCCAAGTTCTTTTTCTGCCTCTGCCAAGGCAATCCACAATCTTCTCCAAGTTCTAAATTTTTTATCCGGTGAGAAAATATATTGCATCTCTTTACTGGCATATCGTTCAGATAAAGGACTTACATAATTATCGTTGCTCATGAGAACCTCCTGATTTGATTTATTTAACTATATGCCATTCTTAATGTAAATTCAGCAAAGCTGAATTCGTGAAAAATCCCATCCAAATCTGGAGACTCTTCGGAAAATTCAACTTCGCTAAATTTCTCTTAGAAGTATCATACTTAGCATCGCCACAGTAAATGAAAGGTTATTGCATGATAATTCTGCCACCCTGAGCTTACTCGCTGACATAAACAAACTCAGTGGGAGTTGCTTGCTATGTTTCCCTTTTTGAGCAATGACATATGTATATTAGGCTAATGATTATCTCTCATAGTCCCCACGAATGTCCTGCTTCGGTTGTTCAATAGGATAATTTCCTGTAAAGCAAGCATCACAATACCCTTTATCCCCATTAATTAACTCACTTAATCGATCTACGCTAAGATATTCAAGGGAATCTGCTCCAATAATTTCACAAATCTGTTCCACTGTATTATTATGAGCAATTAACTGATCACCAGAAGGTACATCCGTTCCAAAATAACATGGATGTAAGAATGGTGGAGAACTAATTCTTACGTGAACTTCAGTAGCTCCAGCATTCTTAAGCATTCTAACAATTCTTTCGCTGGTAGTACCCCTAACAATGGAATCGTCTATCATAACCACACGTTTTCCTTTTACTACATCAGACAATACATTTAATTTGATTCGAACACTGGATTCTCTCAAGGCTTGCTTTGGTTTAATAAATGTCCGTCCTACGTAGCTATTCTTTACAAATGCAGTAGCATACTGAATACCTGATTCAAAAGAATAGCCCATAGCTGCTGCATTACCGGAGTCTGGTACACCAACAACTAAATCTGCTTCTACCGGATGGATTTGTGCTAACAATCTTCCTGCCATGATTCTGGAATTGTACACACTGACATTATCTATGTGACTATCTGGTCTTGCAAAATAAATATATTCAAATATACATTTTGCTTTCTTAGGCTGCACCAAAGAAGTATCAGAATGAATACCTTCTTCATCTATCATAACAACTTCGCCTGGCTCTACATCTCTTATAAATTCTGCATCTACTGCATCCAAAGCGCAACTTTCCGAAGCTAAAACATAAGCATTGTCTCTTTTTCCGATACACAATGGCTTAAATCCAAAGGGATCTCTGGCACCAATTAACTTTTTTGTACTCATAATTACAAGGGAATAGGCACCCTTTAACTTTTCCATAGTTTTCTTAATTGCTTCCTCTACGCTAACTGCCTTCAGACGTTCTCTGGCAATCAGGTATGCAATCACTTCGGAATCAATGGTAGTTTGAAAAATAGCACCAGTATAAGCTAGTTCGTCTCTTAATTCCAATGCATTGACCAGGTTTCCATTATGTGCTAAGGCCAAAGTTCCTTTTACATAATTTAAAACCAAAGGTTGGGTATTTTCCGGAGTACTGCCACCAGCGGTAGAATATCTTACATGTCCTACACCTATGTTTCCTGATAACTTTTCAAAACTATCAGGGGTAAATACTTCATTGACCAGTCCCATACCCTTAACGGCTTTCACTATTCCTTTAGGTCCATTGGTATCATTTACGGCAATACCACAGCTTTCCTGTCCTCTATGTTGAAGAGCAAATAGTCCATAGTATATGGAAGAGGCAACATCATTTCCATCAAAATCATAGATACCAAACACACCGCATTCTTCGTGAATTCCTTCGGAAATATAGGCACTTTCTATATTATTCTTCATACTGTCCCTTTCTAAATAGCCATCTATAAGCCTAAGCTAACTTACTTTAATTTCCTTATTAAATGTAATACGCTTCTAAATAACCATCTATAGACCTAAACTATTTTACTTCAACTTCCTTATTAAACGTAACACGCTTCTAAATAGCTATCTATAGACCTAAACGTTTGAATACTTCCTGATATGCCCCTTCTACATTACCTAAGTCCCTTCTAAAACGATCTTTATCTAATTTTTCATGGGTGTTAATATCCCATAATCTACAAGTATCAGGAGAGATTTCATCGGCTAAGATAATTTCACCCTTATATCTTCCAAACTCTATTTTAAAATCGATTAATTCAATTCCACATTCAGCAAAATACTTCTTTAAAACTTCATTTACTTTAAACGCAAGTTCTGAAATTCTGTCAACTTCATCTTTTGTTGCTAATCCAAGGGCAATAGCATAATAATCATTAATCATTGGGTCCCCTAAATCATCATTCTTATAACTAAACTCTAAGGTAGGTGTAAGGAGCTTTCTTCCTTCTTCAATTCCTAGTTTTTTAGCAAAACTTCCTGCTGAAAAATTACGGATAATAACTTCTAAAGGTACAATTTCTACCTTCTTTACAGCAGTCTCCCTCTCACTTAATTCTTCAATAAAGTGAGTTGGAACCCCTTCTTTTTCAAGAAGCATGAATAAATGGTTGGACATTCTATTATTTATAACACCTTTTCCTACAATGGTTCCCTTTTTTAAACCATTAAATGCAGTTGCATCATCTTTGTAATCTACAATATATACATCCTTGGCGTCTGTAGTAAATACCTTTTTGGCTTTTCCTTCATATAGCATGTCTAATTTCTTCATAATTACACCCATTGCACCTCACAACTGTTTAAGATGTGGTACTCCGCCTGCAGATGTAATACTCTGTTTGCAGTTGTTATACCCTGTTTACAGATGTGATACTGCCGTAAAATTTAAGTTGAAAGAATGGCAGTTGCAATTTATCCTTTCTTTATTATCTTTCAACCTTCCCTTGGATTTATTGTGGTGCTATTTAGCATTATAATTCTGAGAGTAAATTCAGCAAAGTTGAATTTTAAATTTGAAGAATCTCATCCTAAAGCAAGATTCTTCGAGCATAATTCAGCAAGCTGAATTTGCTCTCAGAATGACATATCTTTTATTTTGCAACAGCCCCTTTATCTCATAAGATTAATCTGATAATTTACCTCATGAGATTTATTCAAGGAATGTCTCAGTCTTTTAAGTTCTGATTATAAATGGATATCAATTTATTCAATTATATTATAACTGACTGTTCCATTTAAGCAACGGGTTTACTTATTATTATTTTTCATCTAAATTATAAACATTAATTATAGTAAGCTTTGGATCTGTAAAATAGCCTCCTGGCTGTAACCTTCTGCTTTGGGAAAAGCCCCAATAAAGCTAGATTTCTGCTTTGGAAAAAGCCTCAATAAAGCAAGACTTTTCCTCTACAAAATTGTAACTCTATCTACTGCTTTTTATAATTTCTTTCAATTCATCTATACTAAAGTTGTAACTGGTATTGCAGAAATGGCAGTTAACCTCTATTGGCTCATTGTCATCTATTATTTCCTGAATGTCTTTCTTTCCTATACTTACAATGGCTTTTTCTACTCTTTCTTTATTACAATTACAGTAAAACTGAGTAGGCATCTTATCTAAGATTTCAAGGCCAAAATCTCCTAATATATGTTCCAGTATAATCTCAGGTGTCTCATGTTTATCTAGAAGTGCTGTAATAGAATCAATTTCACTTATTTTTTTCTCTAATTGATCAATGACTGCTTCGTCTGCAAATGGCATTAACTGAATTATGAATCCACCAGCCTGTTTTACTGTATTATCTTTATTCATTAACACACCTAAAGCAACGGAGGAAGGTATCTGCTCGGAAGTTGCGTAATAATAAGTTATGTCTTCTGCTATTTCCCCTGAAATTAACTCTGTTTGCCCAACGTAAGGTTCTTTTAATCCCATATCTTTAATAATATTTAGGATACCTGATTGAACGGCTCCTCCTACATCCAGTTTGCCTTTTGGACTGGGTGGAAGCATTACATCTGGATTATATGCGTAACCTTTTACATTTGCCATTGAATCCGCTGTTACTGTAAGTCCTTTTATTGGTCCGTTGCAAGTAATCTGCAAGGTAAGCAGGTCATCCTCTCCCTTCATCATACTTCCCATCATGGAACCGGCAGTTAGTAATCTTCCCAATGCTGCCGTAGCAATTGGGCTTGTATTATGAATATTTTTAGCATGCTCCACTAAATCTCTTGTAGTAGCTGCAAATGCTCTAATCTGTCCTTCAGCAGCTGTTCCTCTAACTATATAATCTGACATAGCAACCTCGATTCTGGCGCTTTAGCGCCTTTTAATAACGATAGTAACTTTGTGCACCAGCACAAATTACCGGTTGAAAAATTGCCTTTTATTTTTCAACCTAACTCCCATCCGCGTGCTTTGGCACGCATAAAAATCAGGATGTTGAAAAATTGTCTTTTGTTTTTCAACCTAACTCAATTTCTGGCTCTTTAACGCCATATCTATTATTTTTAAATATAGAGTTTATTTTCCTGGTGTTTTTCTCTGGCAACAAAATAAACTCTTTCGCTTTTTTCATTAGGAGGTTTATGAGTAAATGCATCATATACCTTGACAAATTCCATACCAGCCTTTTCAATTAAGCCAATAACCGTTTCAATGGTATATGCCTTCTGATAATGAAATTCTTGATATCTTTCATATAAATCTACAGATGAATCACTGTTTTTTTCATGATTTGTATCTAAGAGTTCATCCTCATCTACTTCCAATTCATCTTCAACCTCTTCATCCACTTTCACAAAGATAGTTACATCATATTCATTAATCATTTTATCTTCATAATAGTAGTTGTCCCATATAAAACTACAGTCTTCTCTATTTTCCGCAATGGTATTATCCGCTAATATGTCTTTGTATTTATGAACCGTATTCATATCAAAGATAAGGATTCCACCTGCATCCAAATAATTGTTAACCAATTGAAGTACTTTCAGAAGGTCTTCTTCCGATGTTATATAATTCATACTGTCGCATATACTAACAACAGCAGTAACGGTACCAAATAGTTCAAATTCCCGCATATCCTGTTGCAAATAAAGGATGCTGCTTCCTTTTGATTGTTTATCTGTTTCTATAAAATTTTCTGAGTCGTTATAATCCTGATTATATTCTCTATCTCTTGCTATTTCTAGCATTTCTTCTGAAATATCAATACCTATCATATCATAACCCTTTGCCGCCAGCCTTCTGGTAATGGAGCCTGTCCCACAGCCTAACTCTAAAACCAAACCGGAATGGACATTATACTCTTTTAATAATCCTGCCAGATAGTTTGTCCAATCATCATAGGGTACATTATCCATAAATATATCATAAACCTGCGCAAATCCAGTATATGCCTGCATATTAGGCTCCCTCCTATCTTTCTGGCGTTTTTCATAGTATGCCAAATCGATTTATCATCTGAATTACTTTCGTATACTCCATAGTTCCACCAAATAAGTCTAAGGCACTTCCAATGGTAACGTCAAGACGTCCTTTCCCCAGTTTATACAAAGCTTCCAAATCCTCGTAACTGCCAACACCACCTGCATAAGTAATGGGAATACCATTCCAATCACCAAGTAAGGCAACCAATTCTTTTTCAATACCTGAGGATTTTCCTTCCACATCCACAGCATGGACTAAAAATTCATCACAATACCCTGCCAATTCATTGAGGGTTTCAACACTAACCTTAACTTGGGTAAACTTCTGCCAACGGTCTGTTACAATATAATAAATACCATCCTTTTTTCTACAGCTAAGATCCAGAACAAGCTTTTCTTTACCGATAGCTTGAACCAGTTTATTCAAATTCTCATAATGAATCTTACCATCTTGAAAGACAAAGGAGGTAACAATGACGTGAGAAGCTCCCATATTCAAGAAATCCGCAGCATTCTCATGAGTGATGCCCCCACCTATTTGAAATCCACCCGGATACTCTTTTAAAGCCTTCTCTGCCTGGATACAATCCTCTTGGTAATAGGCTGTATCCCTGGGATTTAATAAAATAATATGACCACCATTTAAGTGTTCCTTTTTATATAAGGCTGCATAATAATCAGCCTCCTGCTCAGATACAAAATTTTCTTTCGCTTGATTATTTTTATCCAGCAGGCTTCCTCCTTCAATTTGCTTAACCTTACCGTTATGAATGTCAATACATGGCCTAAATTTCATTCCTGACTCCAATCTAATAGGCGGTGCCAGGCACCAGGTGCCTGGCACCAAAAATTTTCTAAGTAATTTCTTTTATTTCATTAGGACTTCTCATAATAGTTAGTGCCTGCTTGATTATTTGAATATTGGTTTCGCTGAATTCACCACCAAATTCTCCATCTGTAGTCCAGGGAACCGGTTCTTTAGATACCAAATGAATGTCTTTTACAGGAAAAGAATAGATAAGTTCGCTATTTATTTTACCGGTTAATAAATCATTAATAATACTTTGTAAGTCTATTACATTTTGTGGTGTTTTAATGAAAATACCCTCAAAAGCACCGTCATCTAATAATACATCTTTACCTGTAATGCCTTTAAAACCGCCCACTGAAGTAGAATTGGTCACCATGCCGAATATGAAATTGTCTTGGATAATTGTATCACCACAGGTGATTTCCATATCATAAGACTTCCAATTAGGCAATCTTTTTACACCTTCTAAAACATAAGCAAGGCGACCTAATATATTCTTGGTTGTCTGGGGAGTTTCATAAGATGCATCTGTAAAAAGCCCAAAGGCTGCAGTATATGTAAAGTATTTCCCATTGATAACACCAACGTCAAAGGGAAATTCTCTTCCTTTTATAGCTACCTTAGCAGCTTTTAACATCTGTTTTGGCAGAGTTAAGGTATATGCAAAATCATTGGTGGTTCCAGAGGGAATATATCCAACGGGAATATTTACATTACAATTCATCATTCCACTGATGACTTCATTTAAAGTTCCATCACCGCCGGAACAAATAACCCGGTTATATTCTTCTTTTTTAAGGCATTCCTCAACAATCTTTATGCCGCTTCCTTTTCCTAAAGTGGTATAAGTAGTTACTTCATAATCATGTTTTACAAACATTTCTATAATATCAGATAACAAGCTTTTTATTTTACCTTTACCTGCATGGGGATTATAGATAAATAATAATTTTTTTCTCATGATTTATTTAAATCACCCTTTCCCATCTGCTTTTTTCTTTTTGTCATAAGACCGCCAATACGGCCAGTTTCTTTTGCTGATAAAGACTTCCAGCCATCTTTCATAACTTTATCAAAAAGACCAAGTTCTTCTGCTATTTCATATTTTAATTGTTCTTCCGGTTTTAATTCACTTAAAACAAATTTATCTGGATCTAATTTCTTTTTACTCATAATGGACTACTTCCTTCCTGAATTTTAACATAAGACGGCTCTTTAGTACACCCTATTTTCGTTAAGATATACTAAAAAGCCATAATTATGTTATATGAAGTGTAGACGTAATATGTTTATTTCATACCTTTATGAGTAAAATTTTTGATAAGATGTTCTTTTTTATGTTATTCTGAATATGTCTTTTTTGTCATTCTGGAGATGCTTTTTAATGTTATTCTGAGGGTACTTTTTATGTCATTCTGAGGGCGCTTTTTGCCTGAAGAATCTTCTCTTGTAGTTTGACCTCATTCCCAATCAGCCATGTATGATTTACTGCTATCTGCCGAAGAATCTTCTCTTGCAGTATAATATTTCATACCGTCAGTTTTATGAGATTCTTCGCCTGCGGCTCAGAATGACAGGGTTCAGAATGACAGAGCTCAGAATGGCAGGGCTCAGAATGACAGGGTTCGGAATGACAGGGCTCAGAATGACAGGGTTCGGAATGACAGGACTCAGAATGGCAGGGCTCAGAATGACAGGGTTCGGAATGACAGGGTTCGGAATGATAGGGTTCGGAATGATAGGGTTCGGAATGGCAGAGAGGTTTTTACTTTAGTAATATTTCCTTTCCCAGTGCAAAGGAATAAATAATTCTCTCACCAACTCTTATTCCAGTGAGTTGCTCTAAAGCCTTTTGATAATAATCCATCTGAACCTGATATCTCTTTCTTAATATATCTTCGCCATACCTTTTATCCACATCATCTGTTTTATAATCTAATAATATCCACTGGTTTTCTTCTTTAAAGTATACATCAATAACACCCTGGACTAATATTAATTCCTCACTATGGAAACTTTTATTGATTTCATTTGCTTCCATTCCCATAACAAACTGGCGCTCTTTATAAAGTTTTCCTTCCTTTATAGCATTTCGCATTCTAT
>CALDJN010000209.1 GCA_937901695.1 uncultured Anaerocolumna sp. | reverse complement strand
AATTTGATTAAGGCCGTACCCATTGACTTAGATATGGCGGTTTCTGTATTAGATTCCTCTAATATATCTATTTTTTTATCAATAAGAAATCCATCCTCTTCAATCTCCTTATAGGTAAGCCCATATTTTTCAGAGAGATGCATTCCTGTTGCTGCAATTCTTACATCAAATTCATTACACTGTAGCAGTTTTGTTATAACAGGTTTTAAGAGTCCGTATTCTGCTCTTGTTGCTGTTAGTACACTAATGATTTTTTTCATAGCACCAGCCTATTCTTATATATCTTATCTATAATAGTTATCCATTATTGTAATCATCTTTCAATTAATTCGTCTTTTTGAAAATCTTTTGCAGCTTTCATACCTATAATTTTAAACCATTCCATAGGTGATATGCCATTCCCAGGTCTTTTTGTTGTAATATTCTCTTCCGAGAGAATATCACCTTTTTTAATATCTTTTTTTGCCACTATACTCTTTCGAGCAACTAATATATTCTTCTTTTCTGATTCGGAGGGCTTCTTTTCTTCATTACCCAACGCAGATTCAATATTTCTTATAGCTTTTACCATTTCAGCAAGCTCACCAGGCTCTAAGCTTGCTTTATGATCCGGTCCAAGCATATTGCGATCTAACGTAAAATGTTTTTCGATTACAGTTGCACCCAATGCCACTGCTGCTATGGGAACTTCAATACCCTTGGTATGATCGGAATATCCAACATTCACATGGAATTTCTCTTTAAGCGTCTTCATTGCATATAAATTCACATCTTGAAAAGGAGTAGGATACTCTGTGTTGCAGTGTAATAAAGTGATATCATTTCTATTATAGTCACAAAAAACATCCAACATCTCTGCTATTTCTTCCATTGTACTCATTCCAGTAGATAAAATGATTGGCTTTTTGGTTTTAGCAATCTTTAATAAATATGGTAGATTTGTAATCTCCCCGGAAGGTATCTTCCAAAAAGGCATATTCAATGTATTAAGAAAATCAATATTTAATTCTACTGCATATTCCTTTAGTAAACGAAATTCCTGAAAAGAGAGTTCTAATTTCTTTAGCATATCTTGTTGAGACTCTTTATTATCAGTTGATTTCATTTGATAATCAGCTTTTTTCGCATAAGAAGAAACAAGATTACTAGCTATAAAGGTTTGGAATTTTACTGCATCAACACCAGCTTTTTTCCCTTCCAGTATCATCTTTTTTGCCAGTTCAAAATTCCCATTGTGGTTGACACCAGCCTCCGCAATTATATATGTTCTACCCATATTACACCTCTTTGCATGGATTTCCGTAAGCAGTTACATAACTTCCTATATTCTTTACCACAACACTACCTACACCTATCATGGTTCCTTGTCCAATCTGTATACCTTGTTTTATAACGCTTCTTGCTCCAATATGTGTTTCACTACCGATATGCACATTACCGCACACTATACTTCCAGGTGCCACATGAACAAAATCGCCAACCACACATTCATGTTCAATAACACTTGCGGTATTTATGATAACACAATTACCTATTTGGCTATTGGCATTGACTACGGTCTTCTTTCCAACATAGATACCTTCTCCACAAATAGCATGTGAACTTACAATTCCTGTTTTATCTATTATATTTGGTATATGATATCCAATGCTTTTTACTAGTTTGTATAACTTTTTCCTTATGGTAACATCACCAACACTACCTACTGTTATAAATGCATCTGTATAGCCATCTTCGTATAATTTACTTAAATCATCATCATTTCCAACAATAGGTACATTCATTATTGTATATTGTTTTTGTATATTATCAGATGCTTCTACTATATCATATTTTTTATCTACGATTCCAATATCTTTATAGTGATAAGAAGATAAGAGGCTGTCAAGAACGGATAAACAATGTCCGCCAGCTCCAATTAATAAGATTTTATTAGCTTCTGACATCGCTTCCCAGCCTTTCTCTCATCTTTTCTAACTCTTCCATCTGTCCCATATCCATCCATGCATGTTCGCTTATAGGGTATATACCAACTTTTTCTCCTTGGTTAATACAATTTTGAATTAAGTCTGTTATATGTATAAAAGTATCTTTTGGTATCATATGAAGAAATCTAGGTTCTACAACATATAAACCAGTATTGGTTAAGAAGGAGAAGCTTGGCTTTTCGTTTAATTTAACCATTTGACCCGTTTCTGATACTTCTATAGTACCATAGGGAATCGTAATATGTTTCATAGCTGATACCACTGTAATAATATTCTTCTCTTTCTTATGATAATTTATAATATCAGAATAATCCTCTTCAATGAGAATATCACAATTGGTAACAAAAAAGGAATCTTCATATCTTCCTTCCAGAAGCTTAAGCCCTCCACCCGTACCTAAGAATTCAGTTTCTTCAATAAAGTCTACATCTCTTTTGTGTTCATTATCTATAAAAAATGATTTTATGAAGTTCTTTTTGTAGTTAACAATCATATCAAAATGTTTACAGCCAAAGACTTCAAAGTGATCCATAATTAGTTCAGTAATGGTTTTCTCACCAACTGGGATTAAAGGTTTTGGAAGGATTTGTGTATAAGGATATAGTCTGGTTCCTTTACCTCCTGCCATAATAGCAACGGGAACATTCAAGTCTGCATTTTTAATATTCCTATTATCATATAAGAATCGAATGGATAACAGTTTCATTTTCTTATTTACAATAGGCAAAGCAGTAATGGAATGCTCTTTCATAAATGTTTTATAATCTATGGAAACATCATTATAAATATATTTAGGTGTATAATTAGCTATATTACGTACAGGACATTTTAGATCCCCATTTTTTAATATAAATCGTCTTATATCTCCATCCGTTACTACCGCAAGTAATCTGCCAGTCTCGCAAATAAATGCAATGCCTTTTGCATTGTGATCTATAGCCCTCATTACTTCTATAACAGTATTCTCTTCCGATACAATAAAGTCTTTTATGTTCAATTGTATCCCTCCCTGGTGTTTATCACTTGATGTTATTTCATAAACTTTTTAAGTTCATTTACAACTATTTCAACATCATTAATCGTTAAGTTTGTACTACATGGCAGGTTTAAAACATGGTCATAATAGTACAATGCTTTTTCAATATGATAAGCTTGTACTTCTTTATAAGGTTTTAATGTATGTATTAATTTCCAAATTAGTCTTGTTTGAATATTCTTACTAGATAAGTAATTTAATAAATTATCCCTCTCTTTAGTGAGGTAGGAATAAAACCAATAATTTGGTCTAATATTTTCACGAAACTTTAGTAAAGGAATACCTAACTTTTCATATTCCATATAATTATTATGTTTTATCGATATAAAGGATTCTAATTGTTCCAATTGAGCCAAGCCTAATGCTGCTTGCAGATTCGTCATTCTATAATTATATCCAATTTCATTATGAACAAAATACAAGGTATCATCTTTTGCCTGGGTAGATAGATATCTACATTGGTTTAAATATTCTTTGTTATTGGAAACTATCATTCCTCCACCACCAGTAGTAATAATTTTATTTCCATTAAAAGAATAAACCCCAATATCACCAATGGTTCCAGCAAATCTGTTTTTATATTTACCAGATGTATAGTATGTTCCTAAGGCTTCGGTTGCATCTTCTATTACCTTGAGATTATACATCTGGGCTATTTCCATAATATAGTCCATATCCGCCATATTTCCAAAAACATGAACTACTATAATTGCTTTAATCTGTCTACCGGTTTTCTTGTTTATTAATTGATTATCCTTAAAATTACATTCTAGTTGGCAAAACTCTCGCAGTTTGCTTGGATCCATAGTTAAACTATCATCACAGTCCATGAATACAGGTTCTGCCCCAAGATATTTTACCGGATTTACAGCAGCGATGAAGGTAAGTGTTGGAACAATTACTTCATCACCTTCCGATATTCCGCATACTATCAAGGCCAGATGCAAACCAGCAGTACCACTTTGACATGCAACCGCTTCTGGCGTACCAACATATTCAGCTATATTACGTTCAAAATCTGTTATATAAGGTCCAGCAGTAGATACCCATTCTGTTTCAACTGCATGGGTTACATATTCCAATTCTTTACCTTTTAGATTTGGAACAGATAATGGTATAAAATGTTCCATCTATTCTTCCCCCTACATATTATAAATATCTGCTTTATAATATTGCATATTGTCTTTAATCCAATCAATGGTTTCTCTAATTCCTTGTTCAAATGTGTATTTAGGATACCAGTTTGTTAATTTCTTGATTTTCTCATTTGACCCCAATAAACGGTTTACTTCACTTTTCTCCGGTCTAAGTCTTGCTTCTTCGCACACTATTTTAGCTTTTGGATTAATCTGAGATATAATTTCATTCGCCAGCTCTCCAATTGATATTTCTTTCTGTGTTGCTATATTTATTTCTTCGCCAATGGTTTTATTCGACTTTGCTATCTCAATGAAGCCATTTGCTGTATCTTTTACATAATTAAAGTCTCTGGTTGGCGTAAGTGAACCTAGTTTTATTTCTTCCCTACCTGTCAATAGTTGGGATATAATTGTTGGAATAACTGCCCTAGCTGATTGTCTTGGTCCATAGGTATTAAATGGCCTTACTATGGAAATTGGTAAGTTAAAACTTCTGTAAAAACTTTCAGCCAATCTGTCTGCTCCTATTTTTGTTGCAGAATAGGGTGACTGTCCTTGAAATGGATGATTTTCATCGATAGGAACGTACTTTGCGGTACCATACACTTCTGAAGTTGACGTTATGAGTATTCTGCTTGTCCCTAATTTTCTCGCTGCTTGAAGGACATTAAGTGTTCCCTTTATATTTGTATCAACATAGGAATCAGGAGAATGATAGCTAAATGGAATAGCTATTAAGGCTGCTAAATGAAAAACTTGATCTACGTCTTTCATTGCTTCATAAACGCCATTAGGATCACGTACGTCCCCTGAAAAAATTTCTATTTGATTTAATTTGTCTTTTGGTAAGGTATCTACCCATCCCCATGAGTTAAAAGAATTATATAATGTAAATGCTTTTACATTATACCCATGTTCTAACAGACTTTCTACTAAATGGCTACCTATAAAACCATCCGCTCCTGTGACCAATGCCTTCATAAAATTTCTCATACCTTTCTTTCCTTATTGCTGTATTATGTAGTTATCATTATGATATTAATCATTTAACACAGTTCATTGTTTATACATGGTATACGACTTTCTACATATTTCCTTGTCTTTTATATTGCCGTTAATAATAATATAATTATACATTCTCTAATGTTTCCTTCATCAATGGCTTTACAAAATCTATCGCTTCTATAGTTACACTATAGATATCCTTAGAACTTTTGTAAGTGGTTATAATATCACTCTTCTCATTATCTGTAAATTGATACATCTTAGTCAGTTGGTTGGTAGATTTTGCAGAAGTATAGTAGTCTAAAAGAAGATATATTGATGAATCTTTAATATATTTATTAATTGATAGTAGTTTTTTATCATTCTTTCTCGCCATATTAGATACTTGATATTTTTTCCCATATTCTTTGATCTGTTTGTTGCAAATATCAATTGCCTTTTCAAGTTTTTTCTTTAAAACATCTAATTCATTATATTGTTTCTCTAAATATGTTTTTACCTCTTCTATCTGTGAAGAATCGAAGGTATAATCAAGTGTGTCAAATAATCGGATATCTACTTGTGTAGTACAATATTTATTAACTGCATCACTAAGAGACATATTAATTGTTCCTTTTATCTTAGCACCCTTTTCTTTCGCATCTATTACTTCTAATTTTGGATTTTCTGTAATCCTATCCTGAAACCATCGCAAGAAAGTATACCAATCCCATCTAGATTTTACCTGGTTTCCATCCACCCCTTCAACATAAATCTCCCCTGTTGAAGCCTTCTCAGCTATCCCCCCCGCATGAGTAAGCTCTCCATCATATGCAAGATCTTGTCCTACAAGTATAATCTTTTTAAATCCTAACATCATACAAGTAGAGAAAGCAACTGTAGCCACAGAATTACCTGTATCTATGGCAATGGGGCTTTGTCCTAATTCACTATACATCTTAGCAATATAATAATCACAAGAAGATATTATTTTTCTTCCCTTATGCTGCTCTAGTACTTCCCAATTAGACTCTAATTTGCATATTAAAGGAATTGACAAATCGGTTCTCTTTGTGAAATACTCCACAGGCTTAATCGGATCTACTGTAACTATAAAATCTGGTTCAACTCCTTGATCAAGAATATAATCCAATATCCTGTCTACAACGAATACATATGACTTCCCTTTTGCTCTTTTTAAATCTTCTATATTAGACCCTAGAGAAGGTCCTGCTGCAACTACAATAGCTGGTACCTCTGTATTTAGTAATTCAGCATAATCTGTCACCAAATTACTATTTTTTAGATAACGCAAATTATAAAGAATATTAGTTATATAACGTGTGCCAAAATTTTTCTGTGTATTGATAAGTACAATTTCATGGTTATTTATATCCTTTACACTCTTCATAAACTTTTGCAAATTCTTTTTATATGCCTCATTGTATTTAGGATGGATACACCAAATCTGTGAGGAAATATTTTTAACATCAAGTAATTCGAGAAGTATACTATTAAGTTTTGTTTCATTCAGCTCTTCTACAATAATAATTGCATTTTCCAGAATATCCGTAATATCAAAGTTTTGTAATATATAATAAAAAATCTCTATGCTTGGTTCATATATAACTAGAACATCTGATTCTTTCTTCTTCTTAATTAGTTCTCTGGAAAATATTCCATTACCCAACCCAAACATCAAGATTACTGTATTCATATTCTTTATCTCGTACTGTTCTACCCATTGCTTTGCTTCCCTTTCCGGATAGTAAGTACTATTAAGACGATATTCTTTATTATCTTTTCTAATAATTAAAGCCTTTTTTCCATCTTTCGTATCAGTAGTATATATATCTTCCAAATCCTTACTATTCAAATCCGCTTTTTTTTGCATCTGTTCATATAAATATGGTTTATTCTCTCTAATAAGGTTAAGATTCATCTCATAATAGTTCATCCTATACTCCTATACATCTTAAAAATCTATTATTTATCACATTATAAAATACTGTCTTGATAATCGATTAACATTTCTTTTAGTTCATAGTTTAATATATCTGATAAAAGTATTGTATCCAAGTTTTCCAGTGCATTCATCGCATCAGTTAAAATCTGGTTTATTTTAACAATATCTATATTAACATGATTACCTTCTGATTCAAGTTTACTTATACTATTAGTTATGTTATTTAAGAGATATACAATTCCTTCTAATTGAGCGAACCCTTCTTGATTCTTCTGCTGATAAAATAAATTCGTTGTAATTTCAATCTCATTTACTACATCTTTAATAATTTTCTTTAATTTTTCCATGTTTTCCACCCCTGAATTAGAAAAAGGACTGGCTTAAAGGCCAGCCCTTTTTCTAATATGTTATAATTATTGTAATAATGATAATACACCCTGCGTAGATTGGTTAGCTTGTGCAAGCATTGACTGAGCTGCTTGTTGAAGAATATTATCTTTAGAGTATTTAACCATTTCTTTTGCCATATCAACGTCACGGATACGAGATTCAGCTGCTTGAAGGTTTTCAGAAGTATTATCAGCATTAGCAATTGTATGCTCTAATCTGTTCTGAAGGGCACCAAGTGTTGATCTTTGATCAGATACTTTTTTGATAGCAGCATCAACCACTGAAATATTAGCCGTAGCACTAGCATAATTAGCAACCCCTTTTGCTACGTCACTAATCCCAAGTGCTGACGCACGCATGTTTCCAATATTGAAATCAATATTTTGACCTTTATTAGCACCAACTTGAAGGTTAATTTCCTTACCTGCGCCGGAAAGACCACCACTCATTAATTTCTTAGTATTGAATTCAGTTTCGTTAGCAATACGAGTTACTTCTGTAGTTAATTGATTAAGCTCTTTCGTAATTGCATCACGATCTTCAGATGCATTAGTATCATTAGATGCTTGAACAGTCAACTCTCTCATTCTTTGAAGAATTGAGTGAGTTTCATTTAAAGCACCTTCAGCTGTTTGAATTAAAGAGATACCATCTTGAGCATTTACAGATGCTTGATCAAGACCTCTAATCTGTCCTCTCATCTTTTCGGAAATAGAAAGACCAGCTGCATTATCTCCAGCACGGTTAATTTTGTAACCGGATGATAATTTTTCTGTAGATTTTGCTAAACTTCCAGTTGTGATTCCTAATTGTCTGTTTGTGTTGGCAGCTGCCATATTGTGTTGAATTACCATATTAATTTCCTCCTTGGAATGTTCAGTAGCATCCTTGCTACATTAGTATTATATTTAGTAACCAATATTCATCTGCTAATTCTTCCAGCCGTACGCACCTTAAAACTAACAGTTAAATATTTATCTTACTTGTCTTATATATCGGTAAAATAATTTAATACTTTATAGCTCTTTATAGATTTTTTTAATTTTTTTTGTCAAGAAAATAGGATTCTCCCGATTGTTGATTCATCATGTTTTTATAATAGTTAGATGCCGTTTTACTACTTTGTTTAAAATCTTTTATTTCTTTCTTCTTATTTGAAAAAAATATTTCTAAACTTTTTTTATTTCTTATTTCTAATGCTTGTAATTTAGCACTTTTCTCGGTTACTTGTTTTATTAAACTTTGCAATTCTAAAATATCTTCTTTGTGATTAATTTTATTAGAAGTAATTTCCTCTTTCACATGTTCATAAATTTTTTCAAAGCCTTCATCTAACTCATTAATTTTCTCTATTAACGTTTCCTTTTCATTTAATGAGGTTTCAAAATTATCTATGTCGGGAGGTGTTAATGTTATATATTCTTCTTGCATAGTAGTAATTTGGATTAATTTATCCAGTAAAGAATTTTTTTTAGTTAAAGTATCTATTAAAATATGTACATATATTGCATTGTCCATATAATGCCTCCCTTTTCAATTTTATATGTTACTTTACACTACCTCAATTTTTAGTTAAAGATTTTATTCACTTAATTTATGGTAATCATTTAATATTCCCTGTCTTCATTACTTCCTTCCAAGTATCTCTCATTCCTCGTATATGTTCCAATACCTCTTCAATAATATCTTTGTCTTTACGTATGTTGGCTTGTACTAATCTGTCAAATACATAGTCATAAACATTATCGAAGTCTTTAGCAACTGGATATTTGAAATCTAAGGTTGCACGAAGATGGGTAATTATCTTTTCTGCCTTTTGTATATTTAGATTAGCTTTTTTAACATCATTTTCTTCGATTCCGATTATTGCCATATTGCAAAACTTTATTACTCCTTCATATAACATTAACGTTAATTCTGCAGGTGTTGCTGTATTAATCTTATTGTTTTGATATGCTGCTGCTGCATTAACTGGCATTTTAAAATCCCTCCTAACATTTACAGTGCAAATAGGATACCATAACATCGTATCTGCTAATGGTATCCTAATACTTATTATTGTTGTTTCATACCTAACATTCCTGTCAGTGCATTGGTTTGCTGTTGCAATTTAGCTAATGTAGTTTCCATAGCTGAAAATTGCTTATAATATTTATTTTCCATAGCAGTTAATTTACTTTCTAATATTGCAATCTGTTTTTTATAATCCATCTGTTCTTTAGCCATTGTCTTGTCATTGTAAAATGTATATGCACTTCTTACGTTTGGTATGGAAGACATTTTTTTACCCATGGTTTCATAAAGGTTCATGGATACTTTTGACAATACTTCTGTTACAGTTTCTGGATCTTCCTCTAGGGCTTTCATTAATTTATCATCCATAGCAGAATAGATTCCATCATCTTTATCACCATATATATGTAACAAGCCTTTTTCTGTGTAATCAGATGATGTTTGAATACCAAAACTAGCTAAAGAGTAAGATTTTCCACCTACCTCTACTCTGGTCATCATAGCACTTTTCATTGAGTTTAATACAGACTCTAATGTTGAATCTCTTCTTAATATAGAATCCTGTATTTTCTTTTCCCACTTTTCAATCTGACCATCTGTCATAGCTTGCTTTTCATCATCACTTAATGGTTTATATCCTTTAGCCGAAGGAGCATAGTATAAATCATTCATTTCTTTTATAATATCATTATAAGATTTTATGAACTTTTTAACCATATCATAGGTTTCTTGTGTGTTATTAGAAACATTAAGGTTAATAGTTTCTCCAACTGCTGCACCTTTTAATGTCATAGTTAAACCATTGACAGTGATAAGATTAGATGAGTTTGTAAGTTCTACTTCATTATACTTAATTATACTGTCCAGCGCTGGAACAACTTTAGATTGACCAGCATCTAATTTTAATGGAACTAATTGATCACTGGCATCTGTTTGAGGCTTTAATGCTTCTTCCCGATAGGTTGCAGCTTTACTTATGGCCAAAACATTTGCAGCGTCCACATCTGGATTACTACCTTGTATATATGTATATCTTCCTTGGTCATTTTTTTTCTCTGCTACAATTGCTTCTGCAACCTTCTTCTCGACTGCTGCATTAATTCTTGCAGTTGAAGCAGCTACTTTTTCATCTTGTAGACCCTGAATTCTTGCTTTTTCCGTATCATTTATAGTATTTTCATTAATATTCTCTATCTCTTCTTTAGTTAAAATCCCTTCTTGCCTTGCTTTTTCCTTAATTAACTCAATTTCCTTTTGCATTACTTCTGCTTTTATTGCTGCTTCTTCATCATCAATAGCAGTTTGAGTAATCTCACCTCTGATTTGCCCGTCAACAATTTTATAGCGTGCTAATGTAGCTAATGTATCTGTTGCACTATTGACCTCATCTGCTGTACTCGTTTCATTTCCAAGTATTGCAAATGCGCTATCTGCCTTCGCTTTGTCTGCAGAAGAAAGTGTTGAATATCCAATCAGATCTTTTATCTCATTCTTAGGGGCAGTTGCTGTGGAAGTAGTTGCTGTAATATCGAATTCATTAGCTTTTCCGCTGTTTTTGGAACTAATAAAGAACCTGCCTTGATTTATATCAAAATTAGCATTTAATCCAACATTTTTAGCAGTACTTACAAAATCTTCTATTGTGGTTGTCTCTGTTACTTCTAGTGTCTTTGTTTTGCCACTAGTAGAAAAATTTATTAATGTCCCTGCGTTAACTCCTAAATCCTTTAATTTAGTACTTAATGTAGTCGCATTATCATTCTTGTCCGTTTTGATCTCACCACTGGTAACATATTGTGAACTTGCTAGTTGTTTAATTTCTAACTTATGTGATCCTTCAGGCGCATTGACCCCTCCAGTAACAGTCACTAAATTCTCGTTGGATGAAGAAACCTTTTTTGCCTTATAATTACCTTGTAACCTCATCTTCGATAAATCATCCGTATACAGCTTATACAACTTCTTATTTAATTCTTTCCACTTATCCTGTTTCCATTCTAATAATGTAGATTTATCCTCTACTCTTTTGTTTTTCATTCTCTGGGCATCTACCATCCCTTTAATTAAGGATTCCGTATCCATTCCAGAAATCATACCTGTCATTCTAACTGGCATGTTGATCTCCTCCTTTATCTTTTCTCATCTACAAATAATCCTGCAAGTTCCCATATCTTTGCCAATACATCAAGGCTTTCTTCCGGTGGAATCTCAACAATCACTTCATCTGTTGCCCTGTCAATTACTTTTATTGAGATTCTGTTAGTAGGTTCATTCACTTTGAACTCGCATCTTGTTCTAGTAGCTTTTTGATTGGTTTCTGACAATGTTGCTTTGATTTTACTAGCAATCATCTTTTCTTTCGTAAGGTTATTTTCTTTGAAACTGTCATCTTTATCTGAGTTGTTTATACTGGAATTAATGCCATTAATTGATGAAGTATTGATGCCATTTCCAGAATTTATTTTGGAAGCTTGTACATTTTTAGATGCTTCACTATAAGCTCCCATATCTTTTATTACTCCTATAGCCATTTTCCCACCTCCATGTGGTTTAAATTTAAGGCTCCTTGCCTATTTATACCTTTATTTTACTTAAATAATTTCTTTAAGGCTTCTAAAGGAACTTCACTTTCTGCTGCCTCTTTATTTACATTCTGTATTTGAACATATATTTCTTTACGATAGACTGGTACCGCTTTTGGAGCATCGATTCCTATCTTAACCTGATCTCCTTTTACATCTAATATAGTTATCTCTATATCATTACCAATCATAATTGATTCGCCAATTTTTCTAGAAAGGGTTAGCATATTAACGTTCTCCCTTCTTTCCTTTTGTTTTCTGAATTATGTCATATACTTTATACTTTATTTCATAATCTTGATTTTCTACTATGGCTTGGCGGCCTTTTCTAGTATCTACATTAATGATAAATGGCGCCTTAAGATTAACAGACATATTTTTAATATCAGCAGGCACTGTAACAGTTAATAGTAGGACTAGGTTATCCTCATTGATTTCCCCAAGCGGTTTTAGCAATTCATCTTCTACTACAGGGTTATAATCTGGTTTTATGATAA
Source organism: uncultured Anaerocolumna sp. (assembly GCA_937901695.1). Taxonomy (GTDB): domain Bacteria; phylum Bacillota; class Clostridia; order Lachnospirales; family Lachnospiraceae; genus Anaerocolumna. The sequence goes on along the minus strand of CALDJN010000209.1, from coordinate 5,774 downwards.
ATGGATTTATCACTGGTAAAGCAAGTCCAGGTTCTTGGGTACTTTGCAGCCAGGATATGGCTGGATTCTCACCGTCTTCAATGTCATATAATATGGTGTACTGTTTACATTCCTCAAACCCCATGATTCCCTGATCAAATGTTATTATTTTGCTCTCCTCTAAATCAATCTTTCCAAAGTATTTTGTTTGAATTAACATACCATCCCTTACCCTTCTAATAAGTTATATATTTATCTTTTATAAGAATTTCGCATTAAACTGAGATTCTTCGCTACGCTCAGAATGACATACTTTCATAGTAATGACATGCTTTCATGGCAATGACATGCTTTCATAGGAATGACATGCTTTCATAGCAGCGACAACTGGGCAACACTCTAATCATCTTATAAGAAATTCAATAATGTATTCTGTACGATTCTTGCTGCAGCTGAAAGGGATGCATTATAAATGCCTTGCACTGAAGTAAATTTAATTATAGTATCAACCAAATTCACATCTTCGTTATTCGACATAAGGTCAGTAAAATCAGTCTGCTGACTGGATAAACGGTCTTCTGTCATTTCCAGCCTTACATAACGGCTTCCTAAATCCGCCTTTGCAATATTTACAGTTTCTTCATAACTTTTGGATTCCTTCATGCCCTTGTCGAAGGCTTCCTGCATAACCTTAGTTTTTAATACAAATTCGGTGTCTAATTTTTCTAACATATCTTCTAATACGGCAGTCTGATCAGGTTTAATAGTAGGATCTTTTAATAATTTTTCAACTTCCGCTTTCTTAGCTTCCGTTGTATTAACATCTCTGATTGCTGCTTGAATTTCATCAATGGTTCTGCCAATACTATGTTTAATAGCATCTTTGCCTTCTGTGTTAATAGTTAACTTTTGACTGAAATTAACTTCGTACTGTATTTTTTGTCCCTCTGAATCAATTGTGTAATCTGTAACTTTTTTAGGTGTTACGCCAGAATCCGTTTTGGTACACTTAAAATAATGTTCTGGTCTTAAATCACCTTTTTTAAATTCTGCTTTATCATAAGATACTTCTATATTATCTGCTATCCTAATCTTATTATAAACATCGTCAGATAGAATTAATTCGCCTGTTTCTGGGATAAAATTAACCTTTCCTGGATCTGGAGAATATGCTTTCGAATTAGTTGCTGATACATTAGTTATTGTAATTGTTGTAGTAGTACCACTTGCATCTGTATAAGTCAATTCACCATCAGCTGCTAATGGAACTAAATTATCATAAGATAAACGAATTCTATGTGTATTATTTATAGATGGTGTATTTATAGTTGTTCCAGCAGGATTGGCAGGATCATACTGGCTTAATTGATTTTCCCCAGTAACCTTAGATATTGCCTCAATATCAGCACCAGTAAAAGTCTCTGTAATATTATAGTTAATTTTATCAGCCGCTGTAATATTATTCTTAAAAATCAAGCTGGTATCCGTTTTATACCCAGTAAATACATACCTTCCGGCATAATTTGTATCACCTTCCTGATATATCTGCTGCTTAAACTCTGATAAACTTTGAGCTATACTATTACGGTTATCTGCTGTCAGCGAATCATTAGCACCTTGTACGCACATAGGATACATTTGGGTTATTGCTGAATTAATGTTCTTAAGTGCAGTTTCTGTTATATCCATCCAGGACTTAGCATCCGGAATATTTTTTTCAAAATATTGGTTCAACTCGCTTAAATTCGTTCTTAACTTTAACGCTCTTACAGCAACAATGGGATCATCTGAGGGACGCTGAATTTTTTTACCTGTAGAATACTGTTCATCTAAAGTATTTAAACTATTCTTATTCTTGTTGATGTTTGACAGCATGTTATTCGTCATCATTTTATTGGTAATTCTCATGTTAACCTCCATATGTGGTTTCATTAGTAATTATCATTTCACAATGAAATGAACTAATTGTACATCGCTACTTTTTCTATTTCATAAAACACTTAAACCCAAATACTAGACAGCCATCTCATTAATTAATTTATTATATATTTGATCCATAACAGATATGGCTTTTGCTGATAAGTTATAAGCATTCTGGAAACGTATCAAATTCATGGCTTCTTCATCTACGTCTACGCCGGATATGGATAGTCTTTGATTGGTAATCATACTAAGAATATTGTTCTGACTGGCTGTAAATGACTTTGCCTTATCAGAATCGATACCAATCTCCGCTACTAATGTCTGTAGAAATGCTGCTGGTTTACCTTGTTTAAATAAGGATGTATTTTCTTTTAAGGCAATTAGTTTTTCTACAATATCATTTTTTTCTACGCCATTTGTAATTTCAGTGGCAGTTACTATTTTAGAAGGATCTTTAAATATGGCGTCTGTTACAGTAAAGTTTTCTGCCGTAACTTTATAATAATTTTTAAAACCTTCTGCCGGGTCACTGAAATCATAATTATCTCCGGTTACTTTATCATAACCATTGAAGAAGTCCAGCCCTTTTTCGTCATTTAAATCACGGCCGCTTCTGTGAATGTCATTATATGCTCTGGAATAGGTACGTACAAATTCATTCATCTGTCCCATATAGTAGGGAATACCTTTGTAATTAACACTATCTCCAATATGAGCATATTCATCATTGGTATCGGATGCTAAAGGGGTTTTAAGGGTAAATTTATACTCATATTTGCCATTTGTATCTACATCAAGTTCAAATTTACTGTATTTATATTGATGATTGCCTATAGTTATTATCCCTTCTTCTGGGATATTCAATTTTTCTACATCATTAATATTGGTACCAGATAAAGTTACTTCCGTATCACCAGCAGTGCCTTTTGCTTTTCCTTGTAAGTTTGCTAGGTTATTTCCATCTCTTACTTCAAATAAGGATTGCAGATAACCACCCAGGCTTGTACTTCTTGTATTAAAGCTTTGCCCATCCTGCCATTCAATATCATAAAGGCCATCTACGTCATTTTGATTCGCTTTTTCATCATCTTTTCTTGGCACCACTTTTAAGGTTTTGTAATCTGTGGTATCTACCAAGGTTTGATGATCTAATTTAACTACATAGCTGGTAATGCCAATACCATCTCCAACTTTTTGCTCTGTAACAGATACATTGGCTATTTCAGATAACTCATCTACTAATAAAGCTCTTTGATCTCTTAAATCATTGGCTGCTCCGCCATTTACTTCAAGAGTATTGATTTGTTTTGTTATTGTAGCTATTTGTTTTGCCAGAGAGTTAATTTGGTCTACTTTATTCTTTATCTCAAAATTACAGTTTTCCTGAATTTGTTTCATGCTGGTTGATAAGGAATTAAAATATTCTGTAAGGTTTTGTCCATAGTTTGCTACCTGTTTACGAACTGATTTACTGGAAGGGTCTTTGGATAACTCCTGTAATATGTCATGAAATGAATTAAAGGAGGTGGTAAAACCCTTTAAATTTACTTCATTAAAATAGTTCTCTATGCTAGTCATGTAATGCTCTTTTGCAGAGTACTCTCCATACATGGTGTTATTCTTCCAGTATTTTAAGTCATAATAGAAATTTCTTTCCTGGTTAATGCTTACTACATCTACGCCAGAACCAACCATACCATAAGTATTATTTACCCTTAATGGAAATCCTGCCTGCTGATTCAGTATTTGCCTGGAGTAGCCTTTTGTTTCTGTATTGGATATGTTATGTGCGGTAGTATTTAATGCGGCTTGATATGTATATAATCCTGATTTACCTATATTTAGTCCAAAAAATGTGGATGGCATTTCTTCACCTCTATCTCTCTTTACATTCTCATAATAATATGTTCTAACATGTCATCAATCACTGTGATATATCTGGCAGATGCATTGTATGCATGTTGGAATTTTATTAAATTAGTTAATTCTTCTTCCGAAGAAACACCAATTGATTGCTGCCTTTGGGAATCGATACTGTTAACCATAGAGCCCTGATTCTCACTTATAGTACGAAGCTGTTCACCTCGAGTTGCTACTTCACCCATAAATGCTGTATAATATCCATTAAAGTTATACTTGGTTAATGTATTAGGTGATACGGTATCAAAGGGATTCTGCCAAGCTTCCAATAATTTTTCTGCTGTCTTAATACCATAATCTCCAGTACCTCCTTTTACACTTAAAGGTATGAAAGAATAATTATTAAGTAGTTTAGGATTTACTTCAATCTCTCCCAATGTGAATAAGGAGTAGTTATCTGTTTCATCTTCTTCCATATATATTTTAATTTTACCTAACTTTCCGTCTCCGTCTAAGTCTACACCATAATCATTTTCATCAATTTCTTTATAACGGTCCATTGATTTTCGATTAAATAGTGCTTCCCCCATTGTTTCATTATCATCCATTCCTACGGGAGCATTAGCAACATCTAGTATCTTAATCTTACCTCCGGCAGGTACCGTTAATGAGGTTCCGTCTGCAAATGTAAATGTGGTATTACCTGCAACTGTTATCTCTTTATTAGGGGAAAGTATATCATTCATGGTGGTTACAATACCATGAATCAAACGGTCAAACTGCGCTTGAGCTTTCATAATAACAGAAGTTTCTACCTGGTTATTATAATAATCCAATCTTCCCTGATAGTCATAAGCAGGATCTGTATTATTAGGGTCTGGAATGTCTGTATATTTGGCTTGTTTCGTACCTCTTGTAACTAAAAGGCCTTTCAACAATCCTAGGTCGGTTCCCTTTCCGATGGAGGCTGCCCTGCTTAAGTCAAATACATCATCCCCATTTGATTCCCAAACAGGTTTTAGCATATCAGAAGATTCGCTTACTTTTTCAAGTCCTATTTTGTACGTATTGTCCTCTGTAACTAATTGAACCCCTTCCAAATTAACGGTAACCACACCGTCCTTATTTTCTCTGTATGTAATTCGTGCAATTTCTCCCAAATCGTCTAATAGCAAGTTTCGTCTGTCTCTTAAATCATTTGCATGTTCCATGCCATTACTTTCATAATAGCGAATCTTTTTATTTAAATCACCAATTTCTGTTGAAATTTGATTAATTCGATTTACTTGATTTATAATCTGTGTATTTAAATTAACTTGATAATCGTTTAATTGCTTTGATATATTTTGTGCACGTTCTATAAAATTAACAGAAGTTTGTATGAGGGAAGCCCTTTTTACAATGTCGTCGGGTTCTTTGGAAAGTTCCTGAAGTGATATCCAGAAATCATTTAAAGTGTCTTGAAAGGCAACGCCTTCCATTTCTCCAAATAAGCCCTCTACTTCCTGAGTTCCTTCATATTGTACTTCATAAAAGCCTTTACGCCCTACTTCTGTACGATAAGACTTATCCAGAAACATATCACGGACCTGTCTGACTGCGGCTATATCAGTGCCTAATCCGGTTTGCAAGGTTGAGACATGATTTATACCCAGTTTCAGATAGGTACTGTCTTTTTGCAATACCTGCTGTCTTACATACCCTTTAGTTTCTACATTGGCTAAATTATGTGATGTTGTATTCAAGGAGTTCTGGCCGGCATTTAATCCAGATACACCTACGTATAAACTGCTAAATAAACTCATATTTATATCCTTGTTCCTTTCAGAGTAATATCCAGACTTTGCAGAAAGTACTGGATACGGCTCATATTTATATCCTTGTTCCTTTCAGAGTCTGGGGATTTTACTGTTTCGTATCAAACATTCCTGTTCCCATAACCGGCATGTCAGTTTGAGAGGCGCCTTTGTTATAACTATTATTCATAGTAGTCATTCTGGCACTCTGTATAA
>CALDJN010000208.1 GCA_937901695.1 uncultured Anaerocolumna sp. | reverse complement strand
CAGAAGATTCGCAGGTCTCTTAGGGTTACAAAACTTTTGACTGTCCAGTAAATAATAAATATTAGTATAAATCGCAAATGACATCCAATAAAAAGAATTACAGTATTGAAATGTTACATCACTATTTAATAATATTGAAATATATTTAAAACTTTTGTAACATTTTGATTTCCTTTTTTATGAAACTTAATATTTTTTCTTATTATCTGCTTTAATCCGAAAACCATTGGAATGTCTCAGGTTTCTTAGAGTTATAATCAAAAAATCAATATAATTTAAATGGAATAAATCGGGCTTATGTCAATTTTGTGTCAATTTCCCCAGTTAATAACTATTGCTTAGGGGGTACCTCTATGTTAATCTTAGGTTGCAACTTGTTAATGATTGTTTAAAGGAGGTAACTCGTGAAAAGTATAATCGTAACATCTTTGTTAACCTTACAAATTGCAGGCTTATTTGGAGGAAATGCAAACACTAATTCTAATTTAAATGTTAATAAATATTTAAATAGGAATACAAATAATTGTAAAATAGAGCTAGATAAGGATGCATTAACAAAAGGCAGTGATTTTACAGACAAGAACTCAAAAACAGGCAAATCTAATTGTAATACAACAAAAACATATGTCATTGTTAATGGTAAAAAGACTACATGCCCTACATCCAATAAGAAAGTTGCAGTAACAAAACCAACTACAAAACCTAAGACACAAACCAAAACAGAAACACCTAAAACAGAAGCACCTAAATCACAAGCACCAAAAACCGACGCACCTAAAAATACTTCAAATAAATATGATAGCAGCTTTGCAAGCCAAGTTTTAAAATTAGTCAATGCAGAACGTGTTAAAGGTGGATTACAAGAACTTACTATGTCTCCTGCTTTAACAGCTCCAGCAAATAAAAGGGCTCAAGAGATTAAAACCCAATTCTCTCATACAAGACCAAATGGTACCCAATGGTCAACTGTATTAGATGAATATGGTGTAAGTGTTCGTACAGCTGGTGAAAACCTTGCTTACGGTTACAACACTCCTGAGGCAGTAGTAGAAGGATGGATGAATTCTCCAGGACATAGAGCCAATATCATGAATGGTAACTTTAATCAAATTGGTATAGGCGTTTATACTGATAGTAATGGAACAGTATATTGCACACAGTTGTTCTCTAACTAGATAACAGCTGGAACATATTTTCAATAGAATGAGTTAAAATAAAAAAAGCAGAGAGACATTTCAAAAACTCTCTGCTTTTCTATTTGCAAATGTAATTAAAATTTATGGATTTTATAAATAATATTGATTTTACTTATATTATTTCATACGCTAAAATAAATAAGTAAAAGGGCATTGTAACTTGTTTTGTTACATTGCCCTTTTTAAAACAGATGTTAACAAGATTTTAGGGACTCTTTGAATAAAAGACAGCAATTATCTTAAAACTAAGAAAGAGAATTTTTAGGAGGAATTTCAGAATGGTTAAAGCAGTTGTAGGAGCTAATTGGGGCGACGAAGGTAAAGGCAAGATTACAGATATGTTAGGTCAGGAATCTGATATTATCGTAAGATATCAAGGCGGAAGTAATGCCGGTCATACAATTATTAATAATTATGGTAAATTCGCACTTCATTTATTACCATCCGGTGTTTTTTACAAGCATACCACAAATATTATTGGAAATGGTGTTGCACTGAATATTCCCTATTTAATAAATGAAATTAAATCCATTGTTGAGAAAGGAGCACCAACTCCTAAGATTTTAGTATCCGATAGAGCACAAATCATGATGCCTTATCATATTCTTTTTGACCAATATGAAGAAGAAAGATTAGGAGGAAAATCTTTTGGCTCCACTAAGTCAGGCATTGCACCATTTTATTCTGATAAATATTCCAAAATTGGTTTCCAAATCTCTGAATTATATGATGAAGAAGTATTAAAAGAAAAAGTTTGCCGAGTAGTGGAAATGAAAAATATTATATTAGAGCATATGTATCATAAACCGACTCTTAATCCAGAGGAAATCTATCAGTTATTACTTGAATATAAAAGGCAGGTTGATCCTTATGTATGTGATACAGCACTATACCTTCACAATGCAATAAAATCGGGTAAAAATATATTGCTGGAAGGACAATTAGGAGCTTTAAAAGATACGGATTTTGGTATCTACCCAATGGTTACTTCTTCTTCCACATTAGCCGGATATGGGGCAATTGGTGCTGGAATTCCGGCTTATGAAATAAAGGACATTATTGCAGTTGCAAAAGCATATTCCAGTGCTGTTGGAGCAGGCGAATTCGTTAGTGAAATCTTTGGTGAAGAAGCAGATGAACTAAGAAGACGTGGTGGTGATGGCGGCGAATTCGGTGCTACTACAGGAAGACCCAGACGTATGGGATGGTTTGATGCAGTTGCTACCAGGTATGGCTGTAGAATGCAGGGTGCAACAGAAGTTGCCTTAACCGTACTTGACGTATTAGGTTATTTAGATGAATTGCCAATCTGCGTTGGCTATAAAATTGATGGAGAAGTAATAAAAGACTTCCCAACAACGGTTAAACTTGCAAAAGCTAAACCGGTTTATGAAGTATTACCTGGCTGGAAACAAGAAATTCGTGGAATTAAAGAATATGAGGATTTACCTGAAAATTGTAGAAAGTACATTGAATTTATTGAAAAAGAAATTCAAGTCCCTATTACGATGATTTCCAACGGACCAGGAAGAGATGAAATTATTAAAAAGCCAAGATAGGTATTTCCTGTTAAATAAAAATTTATCGCATTAACTTAGCGAACGTACGCTTTGCCTAATATAGGTTATCAGACCTTAGAGAGTAGACATGGGATATATTTCTTGTTCCGTTGATAAATTCTATGGTTCTAATACGATAGTAATCGCTTAAAACATAT
>CALDJN010000207.1 GCA_937901695.1 uncultured Anaerocolumna sp. | reverse complement strand
CTTTTTTTATCAGAATGACTTTTTTTATCAGAATGACTTTTTTTATCAGAATGACTTTTTTTATCAGAATGACATTTTTTATCAGAATGAATTTTTTTTATCAGAATGACTTTTTTAACTGTACATACGATATTTAAAGTAAAAGAGCTGTTACATCAGGCTAAAATTAGCTAGCTTCACAGCTCTTTCAACTTATAAGTATATCAAAGGGAGATTATTATCAATGTGTTTTATAACTAACACATGTAATAACAATAATTATACTTTCCTCATCGGATTATAGTCACATTTTATAATTAAGAATCGTATCTTTTCTCTTAGAAGCTAACTTTGGTACTAGCCATAAGAATAATATTGCACAAACTATGCCTAATGGATATGAAATGGCATAACTTGTTTCAGCGATATTAAAGAATTCACCAAGTCTAGCCTCTAAGCCAAAACCAATTTTTTCATGGAATATATAACTAAATACGATAAATGTATAAAATGTTCCCGGTAATAGAGATATATAATAATTTTTACCAGCAGTTTTTAAGTATACTGTAATCATAGCAAGGGCAAATACAGCAACTAATTGATTTGTGAATCCGAAATATCTCCATAATAAGTTAAATCCACCTGGAGAAGTCTTTGCATAAATTAAGATTAATATTGCAGGTATAAATATAATAATTGACAGCATTACACGTTTACTAGCAGTTTTTTGGTCAATATCAAATTGTTCAGAAATCATTAAACGTAATGATCTAAATGCTGTATCTCCAGATGTAATTGGTAGAACGATAACTCCAGCAATTGCAACTAATCCGCCGATAGTTCCCATAAATTCTCTGGAAATAATGCCCACCATAGCAGTAGCACCGGTTGCTGTATCGGTTCCCCTTCCAAAAAGAACCATAGCACCTGCTGCCCAAACCATAGCGATAATACCTTCAACGAGCATCATGTTGTAGAATGTCTGACGTCCTTCTTTTTCATGTTTTACAGTTCTTGAAATAAGAGTTGCCTGGCTGCCATGGAAACCTGACATAATACCACATGCAACTGTTATAAAGAATACTGGAATGAAGGTTTGTCCCTTTGGATGCTGCATTAATAAACCGCCGCTTAAAGCCGGCATACTTTTACCACCATCTAACATAACACCAACGAAAACGCCAATAGCTGATACAATTAACACTGCACCAAAAACTGGATAAATACGTCCAATGATTTGATCAATTGGGAAGATTGTAGAAATAATATAGTAAAGTAAAATAACTGCATATACAATCCAAATTACATTACTCTTAACATCCATTCCCAGAATATCACCAACAATTAAGTCGCCAGGTGTATAAATGAATACTACACCGGTTAATAACATAAGTACCCAAATGATAATAGTATAAATCTTAGTATTTACATTACCCAAGAATTTTTTCATCATCTTAGGTACCTGTGCACCACCATTACGCATGGAAATCATACCTATAAAATAGTCATGAAGTGCACCTGCAAGAACACATCCGATAGGAATCGTAATAAACGCAATTGGTCCAAATAAAATACCTTGAATTGGTCCAAGGATTGGTCCTGTTCCTGCAATGTTTAAAAGTTCAATCAATTTGTTCTTCCAAGGTTTCATCGCAACATAGTCAACGCCATCTGCCATTGTTGTTGCAGGAGTTTCCCTGTCATCCGGTCCAAAAACCTTCTCACAGAACCTTCCATATAATGCTCCGCCTACTATTAAAATCACTAGCCCTAATAAAAAGATTACCATAGTTACCTCCTAAATAATTTAATTTTTAAAAGTACTAAACTAAATATTAACTTCTAAAAATACAGCCAATAACCCTTTCTACGCCTCCTTTATGTAAAGATATACAAGAATAGCTTTTCATTCAGCACTGTTTTGTCGAATGATTTATTGGAAACGTAATATCTTTTTACGTTTTCTTTATTTATATATCAATTTTAGCATATTTTTTTAATATTGACTTGGATTATTGTGTATCTTGTATAATTATAGGGGTAACATGTCAAAATCAGTGTATCAAATGCAAAGAATATTCTTTAAATTCTTGATTTGGTTCCTGCTAATTGGTAAAAGTTCATCTTTAAAGCCTTCCATTTTCACACAATATGTGTTATTAAACCAAGGATATATTTCTAGCACATAGTTTAGATTGATTAAATAACTTTTTTGTATTCGGAAGAAACCCTTGTCCGAAAGTCTTTCTTCAAAGTAATTTAGAGGGTTGTTATCCTTATAATCTTTATCCTTTGTATGAATGATACATATTCTATTCTGTGATTCAATATAAACTATAGATGAAAATTCAACTAAAACAATTTTTTTATCCACATTTAAAGGGATTTTGGAAATGGCTATCATACTATTGTCATAACTGCTCTTACTATGTTTTTGATAATATTTATCTAACATCTGCTTTACTTTTGCTGCTGAAAAAGGCTTTAATAGATAATAAAGTGCATCTACATCAAATGCCTTATCCGCATAATTATTGTAAGCCGTTGCAAATACAATTTCTGTATCCGGTATTAATTTTCGAGCCGCCGCTGCAAGAGAGGTACCACTTATATCACCTAAATTAATATCGATACATAATATATCAAACCGCTCTTTGGAAATGACTTTCAAAGCTTCTTCTCCACTTTCCAATTCTACCGTTACTGCATCTGGTATTATTTCCTTAATAAGATATATTAATTCACTCCTTGCAGGTTTTTCATCATCAATAATAGCTATTCGCATTATTCTATCTCCATTTCTTAAGTTAATATACAGATAAACTTTTCAAAGCGGATATTACCCACAGGCAAGTTTATCCGCTTACGCTACTTAATCATAACCTCATTGCTACTACCTGACGAGGTTAAACCACATTCTTGTAAATAGATAAATCATTGAGCTCCATTTTATTGGAAATGGCTTTTGGTATCAATATATTTACTGTAGTGCCATTGGTTGATGTCTGAATATCCAAACCATTATTTTCACCATAAAGATAACATAATCTTTTTTGCACATTGATAAGTCCGATTCTACCATTATCTAAGGTATTATATTTTAACCCATGTACAATATTTTGAGGAATTCCAAAGCCATTATCCATTACGGAAATTTTGATAGACTCCTCTTCCTCCTTAATTACAATTTTTACTTCACCCTGTTTCTTCTTCATTGCACCATGTTTAATTGCATTCTCTACGATGGGCTGCAAAATCAAACAGGGCATTTTACAATCAATATTATCCGGCATGTCAATTATAACATTAAGCCGTTCATCAAACCTTGCCTTTTCTAACTGTAAATAAGCCATAACGTAATCCATTTCATCATATATGCTTACAAATCCATCTTTAGTTTGTATAGAGTTTCTAAAATAGGTGGCAAGTGCAATTAAAAGTTCTCTCGCTTTATCTGGTTTTTCTCTGCAAAAAGCACTGATTGTATTTAAGGAATTAAATATGAAATGAGGATTAATCTGTGATTGCAGTGCCTTAAATTCTGCCTTTTGCAAAAGTGCCTGTTGATTTTCCATTTCTGCCAATTCAAATTGAACGGAAAATAATTTACTTAGACCTTCCGCAAATTGAACCTCCGAATGATAAGAAATTTTAAATTTATTTGCAAAAATAATAAGGCACCCAAAAGGTTGTCCATGTTTCATTAACGGTGCACCTATAGCAACCATTTTTTCCAAAGGTTTGTATAAAACATCGTCTTCAGGTGCTTGTTCCGCAATACACACTTTCTTATTAATTAAAACTTCATCTGCCAGACTTGGCAAATATCGATTTAGTCCTATACAGTTTAGGGTTTTTCCTTTTACACAGATAATATTTTCTTTATCCGTAAAAATGACTGCCAAGTCTTTGGAATATTCTAAAATCACATCGCTGATTTTACTGCAGTTATCCTTATTATAAATACCTGACTGTAGAAGGGGTAAACATTTCTTAGATATTTCAAAAACAAGACCAACTTTGCTCCCCACCTCATATTCCACTTCTTTAAACATATGATTAAAAACACCAACAAAAAAGACCATACCTAAAGGATTAAAGAATACCATAGGAACAGCTATTACCCTTACCAGCTCAACAGCATCATGATAAGGCTTTGCAAAGATTAAGATAACAATCATCTGCATTAGCTCGGCTATAAAAGTAATCGTAAATAAATCCAAACTTCTATATTTATTCTTTTTAACTTGTTTCGCAGTTACCGCACTTATTAACCCTTCTATTAATGTTGAAATTGCACAGGGAATTGCGGTAAAGCCATTCATATCAATAGCATATCTATGAATACTGCCAATAATAGACGCACCGATACCAACAATAGGTCCCCCAATAAACCCTCCTGCCATAACACCAATAACACGAGTATTAGCAATAGCTCCATTCACACCATAACCTGTATAAGTAGAAATAACGCTAATACCACCAAAAATCCCAATTAAAATAATATACTCTATGGTTTTATGCTTTTCCCTGACAATATATTTCTTAACCAACTTCACTCTGGCTAAAATCTGAGCCAAAATTACAAGAAAACCAATATTCAATACGATACTTTTTATAATTTCCACATTCATTCTCCTCAACTCCTATAAAATCTATTCATATTATAGAATGATAAACGAAAATAAGCAACAATAACAGATTTTGTTCTGCATATGTTGCTTATTTTTTAGTTATTTTTACTTTTTAATTTCGAACATACTGTCGACTTTTTCTTTTCCATATGTTACAATATATTTAAGGTAACAGGAAAAGGTCAATTCATTGAATTAAGGATAATTATGAGTGCTTGCCCTTCATTTATTTTATGAAGGAGGTGAACTTCCCAAACAATACATATAGAAAGGGGGAGTGAGCCTTATGACAGTATTTGAAACCATTTCTTTAATGATTAGTTTCAGCATCTTTGTTATAGCACTTATCACTCTTATTGTAGAACTTATTAAGGTGTTTCACAATAAAAAATGATTATCCTCGACCGCCTAAAGTAGTGGATAATCATTTTTACTTACATTTGGGTAAGCATAAGTTTTAACCTTATGTTTCCTGTTACCTATATTATAGCAGTAGCTTCCCTGGTTGTAAAGGGGGTGTTTACCTCAATCTTACCATATCCCCTGAGCAATCATAGCATTTGCAACCTTTTCAAAACCTGCAATGTTTGCACCTGCAACATAATTACCCTTATGATTATAGCGTTCTGCCGCATCTGATAAGTTGTGGAAAATATTAACCATAATTTGTTTTAACTTAGAATCTACCTCTTCAAAAGTCCAGCTTAATCTTTCACTGTTTTGAGTCATCTCAAGTGCGGATGTAGCAACACCACCTGCATTAGAAGCTTTACCAGGTGCAAATAAAACACCATTTGCCTGAAGGTATTCTGTTGCATCTAAGGTAGTAGGCATATTAGCACCTTCTGCAACTGCAATACACCCATTAGCAGCTAAAGCTTTCGCATCCTCTAAAAATAACTCATTCTGAGTTGCACAAGGAAGTGCGATATCACATTTAACGCTCCATACGCCTCTGCCTTCATGATACTCTGAATTCGGTCTGTAATTCTTATATTCTGTAAGCCTTGCTCTTTTAACTTCTTTAATTTCTTTAACTACATCTACATCAATTCCTTCAGGATCATAAACCCAGCCATTGGAATCACTAACCGTAACTACTTTGGCACCAAGTTGTTCAGCCTTTTGTACTGCATAAATTGCTACGTTACCAGATCCGGAAACAGCCACCGTTTTACCTGCAATATCATAACCATTGGATTTTAGCATTTCAGCAGTAAAATATAATAATCCATATCCGGTTGCTTCTGTTCTTGCCAAAGAACCGCCGTAAGTTAAACCTTTTCCAGTTAATACGCCTTCATATTTACCAGTGATTTTCTTATATTGGCCATACATATAACCAATTTCTCTGGCACCTGTTCCAATGTCACCTGCCGGAACGTCTACATCTGCTCCAATATACTTATAAAGTTCTGTAATAAAACTAGTACAAAAAGCCAGTACTTCACGGTCTGATTTGCCCTTAGGATCAAAATCAGAACCACCTTTACCGCCACCTATAGGCAAACCGGTTAATGAATTTTTGAAAATTTGTTCAAATCCTAAAAATTTTATAATACTAATGTTAACAGAGGGATGTAAACGTAGTCCTCCCTTATAAGGTCCAATTGCATTATTAAATTGAACACGATAACCGGTATTAACTTGAACTTGACCCTTATCATCAACCCAAGGAACTTTAAACTTAATTTGTCTGTCTGGCTCTACTAACCTTTCCAGTAAAGCTTCTCTTCTGTATTTTTCTTCGTTAGCATCCACCACTGGTCTTAAAGACTCTAATACCTCTTTTACTGCCTGGTGGAATTCAGGTTCTCCTGGATTTTTTTTCATCACTAATTCAATTACTTCATCAACGTATCCCATATTATTTTCTCCTTTATCTTTGACAGAATAAATTATTCTAAATACATGAATTATGCCGCATTAAAAAGAGCAAAAACTGGCGCATTTCCGATTAGCAAATACGCCTTTGTTTTTGCTCTACATAGATTATATTACTTTAACGCAGAAAAGCAATAGTTTTTTTAATTTTTTAAACTTCATTCGATAAACTAAATTTGAGTTTTGGCACTCAAATCATTATTTACAGTTGAACAAGTAATGTACTATATCCTAACCTTTTCAGTTCTTGTTCCAATATAACAGCTTCATCTAAACTTGAAAGTTCCCCAATTTGCACGGCATATAAATCTCCTTGGGGTACAATGAGTGGTTCATATCCAAAAAGGGATAATTCATTTTGCATATTTACAGCATTGGTTAACATTTTAAATAAGCCTACCTGTACTCGATAAGTATGTGTTTGATTTGCAGTTTCATCTATCTTAGCCAGAATCTCTAAAATACCATTGGCAATACCATTAGCAATGGCATCAAATTGATTATCAAATAAAGCATTATCAGCATCTGTATTTATAAAGCCTACATACACAGCTAAAGCCGGCATATTCGTTCTGCTTAGTACTGGTAAATCCTTTCGTATATCTATTCCTAAATTGTTAAAGCCAACCTTCTCCAATTCGCCGTTTATGATTTCTGCTGCTACAGGTTTTATCCCTTTTTCATCATATATCAAAGTTTGAACACCACTATACATATTTGGCAAAGGGCTTGAATTCCTATGAAGTGAAATGAACAAATCAGCATTTTCAGCATTAGCCATATGTGCCCTTCTAAGCGGCGTTGAATAAACATCTTCTCTTCTTGTATACAAAACCTCTACTCCATGATTGGTTAAAATCTGACCAACTGCTAAAGCCAGCTTTAAATTATCATTTTTTTCAATTCTGTCGCCATATATGGCACCACTATCAAATCCTCCGTGACCCGGATCTATCACCACTCTATTTGCCATAGTTCCCCCATTCCAGCATTTTAGGGTCTTGCAACAGCACCTTAATCCTCAAGACCTGTTTTACATTCATTTTATGCCAAAGGGAAGACTTGGTGATTCATAGACTATAATCTATCATATTAAAATTAATTAAAACTGTATTTTATTTCCCAGTTATTTTATATCCTGCTGAACTATAATATCTATTCCTCTAATTCTATGTCGTAGCCATAATAATCATATTGGCTTATTACCTGAAATCCTAAATAATCGTATATTTTCATTGCTTTTTTACTATTACTGCTCACCTGCAAGTTCACTTCGGTAATCTTTTCTTTTATCAATTGTCTTAATACATAGTTGATTAATCCAATTCCATAACCCTTTCCCTGATACTTGGGTAAAATTCCGTACCCAAATATGGAGGCTTTTTCTTTTCCATAGTTTACATTACACATACCTATAAGTTCATCCCCTAATTTTGCACAATAACATACCATAGTATTCGTGTCTAAAACATTTTGCATTAATTTCTCTGATTCTTCCAACTCATTATTAAATATTTCGGAATGGATGTATGCAGCCTGCATAATATCTCTATAGGTTAATGGGCTTACCATGAATTTTAAATCCAATAAAAATTCACTATGTTTTTTTGTATAATCCTCAAGCTTTAAGCTCAGTAAATATTCAGATTTTGTATAAGAAGCCCCTAAAGATAACGCAGCCATTTTGCCACTGCTGCTATTTGGTTCAATAACAAATTGAATATAATTAATGCCAAAGTCCAGCACTTCATCTTCAGCAACATCTAGGAGAGCTTCAAAATATCCTTTTTTTCTTTTATCAGGTAAAGTATATCCTGAAACTTCCACTTCCCTTTCATTCATCTGAAGAATGGTCAGTACACTGACTAATTGTTTTTGGTCATATAAAAGATAAAAACTATCTAAATTTTCATAAAGATTAATATCATTATCTAAGTAGAGTTCTCTGTTTAGTCCATCCGCTTTTAAACAGTTATTTACTAATGTCTTTATCTCTATCTTCTGCTCTTCCTTCAATTGGTGCAATTTTTCTATATTCATTAAAATTTTCCCCCGCTTAAATAAACTTATTCTATTTGAATTGACAATGAACCATGTGAACCGTAAAGGGATACGATTCTTCCTTTGACCATCCACAAAACATTAGTGATATAATTACCGTCTTCTACATTTAGATTTCCAGATTCTACTCTTGTTGGTTTTCCAAGATCCTCAGTTAAATATGCCACCCATTTTTCCTTTTCCGTATCCGGGAGAAAACTATAAACTCCTTGCACAATTCCTTTATTGTCATAAGAAACGATTGCAGTAAGGGTATTATCCCTCAGATGAAGAGGATATTCCCTGGTTACTATTGGATTATTGACATTTTCTTGCTTTCCAATGCCCTGTCCCATTATATTGACAACTTGTTGATCGGTTAAACCGATTAAAGAAGCAAAATGAATAATTGAAGTTATATCATTTATATTACCATTAATATTATTACTACTGTTGGCATTATCATTGCCATTGGTATTAGTACTACCATTAGAATTAGCATAATTATTGGTATTAGTACTACCATTGGTATTATCATAACCATTAGATTTATCATTAACATTGGTATTGGCATTACCATAACCATTGATATTATCATAACCGTTAATATTATCATTAGTATTGACATTATCATAACCATTAGATTTATCATTATTATTGCTTTTCATAATATCCGTATTGGTATAACCATCTGGGTTTTCAGTTCCAGCTATTTCATTTTCTCCTTTATTACCACTCACTTTTTTACAGCCGCATAAACTTGTTATAAATAAGCACAATAATAAAACACCTACTATTCTTATTTTCATATTAACCTCCATAAAATACAGTTTATTTAAAAATAATAAAGCCATCTATATTATTATGTATGAATCCATAGGTTTTACTCTTTTTACGAAGATATGGAATATAGATATTTTGTTAAAGCATTTATATTATCAAAAATGTAACCTAATATGTAATAGTTATAATTTCTTATTACCCCTTATTGGAAAAAACATATATATATTTTATTAATATGGGAACCATGACACTACATATAAGTCCATGAAAAATTGCCATTACTGCCACTTCTTCGTTAGTATATTTGATTAGCATTGGAAGGGAAGTATCTTCGCTGGTAGCTCCAGCAGGGGCTATGGCAGTATATTTATTAAAAGTTCTTGCTACATAAGGAATGGTTATAAATGCAATAATTTCCCGCATCAGATTACTCATAAAAGCCACTGTTCCAACTTGTATCCCTGCTAAATCTTGAATCATAACCGCGCTAAGGCTATACCATCCAAGACCGGCGGCTACCGCCATACTGTCATACCAGGTGAAATCAATAATTAAGCTGGTTACCAGACCACCAATTAGGGAGCCCATAATGGTTCCCATCGGTATCAATAGTATTTTAAGATGATATTCCTTAATCTTTTGAAAAACCTGCTTATTTAAGCCTACACTTATTCCAACTGAAAGTAGTAATATGTACAGTACATACTCAGATTGATTGGTTAAAAAAAGAATCCATTGTTCATTTAAAATCCACTGTCCACATATGATTCCCAATATTAAAGATATAATTGCTATATAAACCATCATTTGCTCCCATCTTACTTAAAAAAATGTTTTGTAATAAAATAAACAAATAGTACAGAAAATATAATTGGAATAATCGCCAGCAAAAGACTTTTCAATCCCAATTGGGCAATATCTTTTAAAAAACTTGGTCTGCTTCCTAAGGTAACCCCCATTAAAAAAATAAGAATGGAAATACTCATTACCTGAATTCTCTCATTCCATTTTTTATACTTTGTAGGAAACCACTTAAGACCTAATATAATTCCGATTAACATAAATATTAAAACTTCCATTTATACTCCTATCTTACTTAATTCTGCATATGTTCTACTATATCAATTTTTATAATATCCACTTATTGTAATTGGTTTACTATATACTTATTGTGGTCTAGAAAAAACAATGGTGTCAGGCACCGAAAGAAGGAAATATACTTAATGGTGCCAGGCACCAGGTGCCTGACACCATTAAGTTTAAAAATCAATCTTGTATCCCGAATTATAAATAACTCCATTGTTTAGAATGTATATATCATATGAATAATCCTCTAATCCTATAGGTGAAAACCACATCTTGAAGGTTACTGCATCAGTTCCTTTTTTCTCAATAAGTAATTGAGGTATAGAATATGCAAATAGTTTACCATCGCTTCTTCTTAATATTAATGAAGCATCTTCAGCGATAAATGGCCAGTTACCAACGACAACAGTTCTGTCAGGGTTCTCTACCACATTAATTTTATAGTTGGTACTTATAGCTGCTTTCGTATCCAGATTCTCAAAAGGAATTGTAGTTGTAACACCCAAATCATTTAAATATTTACCCTCTATGGCAGGATCAAAGTTTTTCTTTCTGGAATAGATGGGCATTCTGGTACTTCTGGCAACTAATTGATCCAGTTTCAATTCAAATATCACTTCATCATTCTTAACCTGAGTCATATAAGTCGTTTTTTCACTTGCAGCAATATTCTCCGCCGTTAAATCATAAGTCTCATTCTTTGAATCATAAAGGTTTCCCCCAGATGTAAGCCAATAATTTCTTTGATCCATAAACTCAGCTCCACCATGGAAGGAGGAATACCATTCCTGTCCCCTTATCTTTCCGTAATCCCAAATCTGACGAATCGTCATTTCTTTTAAATTAATACGATAAATGACTGCTCTTGAATAAACCTGATCTCCCGTTAATACTACATTATCCTTACCTTTGACTATAGGGTTACCTTTTTCATCAAGTGCAGGACGTCCTACACCATTATCAAATACTAATATATCACCATTATATAACATAGAAACTTGGTGAGGTCCATATGCCCATTCAAACTCTTCCCCAGATGGAGTAAAGAAAAGACTTGAATCTGCATTTTCCCATTTGGCTGAATCGCCTATAATCCACT
The DNA here is from genome assembly GCA_937901695.1 of uncultured Anaerocolumna sp. GTDB lineage: Bacteria > Bacillota > Clostridia > Lachnospirales > Lachnospiraceae > Anaerocolumna. The sequence continues at coordinate 2,046 of CALDJN010000207.1, read as the reverse complement.
CTACTGTTTTATCGGTTTTCTTTACAGCTATAATAGAGTTCAAATTACCGCTAGACAAAAGTATAGTATCGTTTTTCTTATCATACCATAAACTATTGCACTGAAACCAATCTTCTTTTGTAATATCAGCATTTTCTCCTAGCATTGGTTCTAAAAGAGCCTTTAAATCAAGATCATAAATGATTTCTCCAGTTACCCTGTCTATTTCATAAATATGGTCTGTTAATGTCTGAAGGTCCTTGGAATTACCGATGGCTAAAAGATTACCATTTTTAAGTTCCACAAAATCATTGACATAACCATTTGGAATAATATAATCATTATAAACCTTACCACATAAATCTATTTCCATTAATCCAGTGTAATGATTTGGTGCTTTTAATAACCTGGAAGATGCCACCATAATGTTACCATTATTTAATCTCTTAAATATATCGGAATGCCCTTTCAGTGCATATCTTATATCACCAGAACTGTCATATGCTGCAATTCCATATTTAATATCTGTGGATTCAAAAGTTACAAAGGTTAATTTTGAATAATTATAATATTTGCTATCAAGAATCTTTACAACAGCATTATCCATATTAGCGTCTATATTGTCGGTTTTTACTTTAACTGTTTTCTTCCTACCATCATCTAACTGAAATACCAGGTTTGTTGTATCACCGGAATATAATCCATAAATAGGTAATATATGTGTGTATTCCTTATCAAAGGTGGTTGTAATATCATCCTCTGGTTTTTTACCTTTTACTGTAAGTTTTACAGAAGTTTCTTCCTCTGTTTTAAATATAGCTATGGCTGTAAGTGGTGAATTACCATAAGGATTTAAAACAATCAATGGATTATCCAGGGTATAGCCCTTCTTAGCTTCATCTATAAGTGCGTCATCAATTTTTTTCTGGTCTTTTAAATAATCCACTTCGGAAGGCACTAATTTATTACTAGTCTTTTCAACAGTCCCTTCTCCAAAAATGATACAATTTAACTGATTTTTGTTAAATTTATAATTTAATCGTAACTGATTGTATCCTTCTTTTATTTCAAACATAATCCAACCTTGTTTTGCACCAAAATTCAAGTCCATGCCAGTCATACGATTAACACCTAAATCAGATAAAAAGGAATCGTCAATTCTTGTATAAGAATTACCTAAATCATCTATCAGGTAGAACTTGTCCCACTGAATTTGTTCCATACTATTTACTTTTTCCATATTAAGCTTAACAAGTACATACTCGTATCCTGCCTCTGCTTCTGTAGGTACGGTATCCTTATCTATCTTTTTAATTCCCAAATCTTTTTTTATGTTCTCTAAGGAAGTTGTAATCTTATAATTCAAGACTTCCATCTTCCAGCCTGCTGCTTCTACTGTCTGTTTAACAGGAGCTTTTTCTTCCTCTTTTACTTTATTAGCTGTATTAGTTAAAGGTGGAGTAACAATAATATCATTGGATCCTTCTTTCGAACAGCCCGTGAACCCCCCCATTATAAATGACATTATTATTAAAGTAATTAATCGCTTTCTCATAACTTCCTCCATTATACTTAAAGCACTTTTTTAACTCTTCTCGTCCAAACTATGTATATTTTACACTTTATCACAAATATGTGGCAAATATGTGAACCATTTTATAAAAGATTCTGAAGATAGGTTAGAACATCTTACATTATTTTACTTGCTCTTATACCCTAGCTATAGTATTATCACGAATTATGTATATAATCAAGTTATTTTTTAAGTATACTTGTTTCTTTTTTATAAAGATTGCTTACTTTTATACTAGGGACTAAACTTCAACTCTTTCTTTTCGCTATGATAATATTATATAATTAAAAATAAAAATGTCATTTTGAGATGAAATGAGATTATATTTTCATTCTCAAAATGACTATGGTTTTCTCGTATAAAATAAAAAGTTATTGCATTAACTTTACGTACGCTTTGCCTAACATAGATTATTCAGACCTTAGAGAGTAGGCATGGAATATATTTCTTTCTTGTGACCTTGAAAAATTCGATGGTTCTAATACGATAGTAAT
>CALDJN010000206.1 GCA_937901695.1 uncultured Anaerocolumna sp. | reverse complement strand
AATAGTGTAGATATGTTGACAAATTGCGATACTTTGCATACAATATGAAATAAAATAATATAAATAAATTAATAATATAAATTAAATTAATTTATAAAAGAAAAGCGTAGAGCAGAAGAGTAGTTTGTAGGAAAGCAACAGAGAAAGAATGTCACCGGCTGAAAGCATTCTTAGCTAGAATATAAATGAAGTGCATCTGGGAGCTGATTAGGTGAACTAAGTAGCCTAGTCCGGGGCAGCCGTTACCTGTTGAAAGATTATATGGAACAACACGTTCTGTATAAAATAGAGTGGAACCGCGGATTAACTTCGTCTCTTGTTTGAGACGAAGTTTTTTTTGATTGATTAAGAATGGAGGTTGAAATAATGGGTTTTATAAGATATATTAAAGAAGAAATGCAAATCATAGAAGAACGTGATCCTGCAATAAAAACTCCTTTAGAAGTATTTTTATATCCAAGTTTTAAAGCTATAATAAGATACCGCATTGCACATAAACTATATTTAAAAAAACACTATTTTTTAGCTAGATGGTATTCTCAGAGGACAGTCCGAAAAACCGGTATTGAGATTCATCCTGGTGCTACCATTGGCAAAGGACTATTTATTGACCATGGCAATGGAGTAATTATAGGAGAAACTGCCATAGTTGGTGATAATGTAACTTTATATCAAGGTGTAACCTTAGGTGGTACAGGAAAAGAATGTGGAAAACGACATCCTACCATAGGGAATAACGTTATGATTAGCGCGGGAGCAAAAATATTAGGTTCCTTTACCGTTGGAGAAAATTCCAAAATAGGTGCCGGTTCCGTAGTTTTATCTGAAGTTCCACCTAATTCCACTGTAGTTGGTGTTCCGGGAAGAGTGGTAAAACGAGATAATGTGAAGATTCCAAGAGAAGATATGGATCAGATTCATTTGCCTGACCCTGTATTTAATGATATTTCCAGATTACAAACTGATAATGTAAAATTAATGGAAGAAGTGCAGAAATTATCAAAAAGGGTAAAAATGCTGGAACAAAAACTAAATAATAAGTAAACTAAAAATACCTAGATATAAAATCTAACGGGAAATATTTTAAATTTTGCTATAAAAAAGAAAACACTTAATGTACAATTAAATTTAGATAGTATTTGCTTTAAATATTGTAGAAAGAAACGAAAGGACAGGACATAGGAATGTCTGAGAAGAGGTGAATCATGAAGATATACAATACACTTACAAAGAAAAAAGAAGAGTTTGTACCTATCGAAGAAGGAAAGGTTCGTATGTATGTATGCGGTCCAACCGTATATAATTATATTCATATAGGAAATGCAAGACCGATTATTGTATTTGATACAGTAAGAAGATATTTTGAATATAAAGGATATGATGTAAATTTTGTAACTAACTTTACTGACGTAGACGATAAGATTATCAAGAAGGCAATTGAAGAAGGTGTTTCAACCAGTGAAATATCAGAGCGTTACATTAAGGAATTCAAAAAGGATACGGAAGGCCTTAACGTAAAACCGGCTACCCATAATCCTAAGGCAACAGAAGAAATCGATGGCATGATAGATATGATTTCTAAATTAATTGAAAAAGGTCATGCCTATGAGAAAAATGGTACTGTATATTTTAAAACAAGGAGTTTTAAAGAATATGGTAAATTATCTAAGAAAAACATCGATGACTTAGAAGCTGGAAGCAGAATTGCCGTAAGCGAAGAAAAAGATGACCCTATGGATTTCGTACTATGGAAACCTAAGAAAGAAGGAGAACCCTCCTGGCCATCCCCATGGGGTGACGGAAGACCTGGCTGGCATATTGAGTGCTCCGTTATGAGTAACAAATACCTGGGAGAACAAATCGATATTCATGCAGGTGGAGAAGATTTAATTTTCCCACACCATGAAAATGAAATCGCACAAAGCGAATGCTGCAATGATAAAAAGTTTGCCAGATACTGGATGCACAATGGTTTCTTAAATATTGATAACAAGAAAATGTCTAAATCCGAAGGTAATTTCTTTACGGTTAGGGAAATTAGTGAGCAATATCCATTACAAGTATTACGCTTCTTTATGTTAAATGCACATTACAGAACCCCTGTTAACTTTAGCAGAGATTTAATGGAAGCCGCTAAAAACAGCTTGGAACGTATTACAACCGCTACTTATAACCTGGAACATCTGTTAGAAGCAGCAAATGATAAAGAAATGACAGCAGAAGAACAATCCATTATGGCAGACATTCAGGAATTAACTATGAAATATGAAGCTGCAATGGATGATGACTTTAATACAGCAGATGCAATTGCAGCCATCTTTGAGATAGTTAAAGTGGCAAATTCCAAAGCATCTTCTGATAATTCCAAAGAATTCATTAGCAAAGTCTTAGACCGTATCGTTAAATTATGCGATATTCTAGGAATCAAAGCTAAAAAAGAAGAAGAATTATTAGATGAAACAATTGATCAATTAATTCAGGAAAGACAGGATGCCAGAAAGAATAAAAATTTTGCAAGGGCTGATGAAATTAGAAATCTTTTGTTAGAGAAAGGCATTATCCTTGAAGATACAAGAGAAGGAGTAAGATGGAGAAGGAGTTAGAAAGTAACAAACAAGGGTTAAACAATAACAAACAAGAGTTAGACAGTAACAAACGAGAGTTAAACAAACAAGAGTTAGAGAATAACAAACAAGGGTTAAACAATAACAAACAAGGGTTAGAAAATAACAAACAAAATTTGCCTTGTCATTCTGAACGAAGTGAAGAATCTGTATTAGATTCTTCGCCAGAGGCTCAGAATGACAGCATAGCTCAGAATGACAGCATAGCTCAGAATGACAACATAGCTCAGAATGACAGCATAGCTCAGAATGACAGCATATCACAGAATAACAGCTCGTCACAGAATGAGGATATTATTAATCAGAGCACTATCCAGACGGTATTACCTCAAGATAACTGTGATATCATAAACTTCATCAAATCTTACATGAACTTGCCGGAAACAGATATCAGAACCTATTCTCCATTAACACTGGCATTTATTGGGGACGTTGTTTATGACCTGATTATACGAACCATAATTGTTGAAAAAGGCAATGCACCAGTTAATAAATTGCACAAAAAAGTAAGCAGTTTGGTAAAAGCCCCTGCCCAAATGGAGCTTTTTCATAAGATAGAAGAAAGACTAACAGAAGAAGAATTAGGAGTATATAAAAGGGGACGAAATGCCAAATCCTTTACTACTGCTAAGAATGCAAGCGTTACTGAATATAGAATTGCAACTGGATTAGAGGCATTGATAGGATATTTATATCTGACCAATCAATTTGCAAGAATTCTGGAATTGATAAAGTTAGGGCTGAATCAATAGCCATGAAGGAAACTAAAATTAATGAGATACGAAAGGAACTAAAATTAATGGGATACGAAGAATTTACCATAGAAGGTCGCAATGCAGTATTGGAAGCCTTTCGATCTGGAAAAACTATAGACAAATTATTTATATTAGATGGATGCCAGGATGGACCGATTAAATCTATCATTAGGGAAGCTGAAAAAGGTGACACCCTTATTACCTTTGTAAAAAAGGAAAGACTGGACCAGTTATCACAAACTGGTAAACATCAAGGTGTCATTGCATTTGCAGCAGCATATGAATATGCGGAAGTAGAAGACATGCTAAAGGCAGCAGAAGAAAAGGGGGAACCACCATTTCTAATACTCCTAGATGGCATAGAAGATCCTCATAATTTAGGCGCTATCTTACGTACTGCTAATCAGGCAGGTGCTCATGGAATCATCATTCCAAAAAGGAGAGCAGTAGGATTAACAGCAACAGTAGCAAAGACTTCAGCAGGTGCTATTAATTATACTCCTGTAGCGAAAGTAACCAACCTGGTTTCAACTATGGAGGAACTGAAGGAAAAAGGACTATGGTTTGTCTGTGCAGACATGAATGGAGAAACTATGTACAACCTTGACTTACGTGGACCAATTGGATTAGTAATCGGAAGTGAAGGCGAAGGAGTAGGAAGATTAATAAAGGAAAAATGCGATTTTGCAGCAAAGATTCCTATGTTTGGCAATATAGATTCCCTCAATGCTTCTGTGGCTATGGGTATCTTATCATATGAAATTGTAAGACAAAGACTAAGTAAGTAGAGACTGAGTAAATAAAGATTGAGTAAATAAAGGCTGAGTAATTAGAGGCTAAGTAAATAAAGTCTAGGTAAATAGACTGAGCAAATAAAGATTGAGTAAATAAAGACTGACTAATTAGGGGCTAAGTAAATAAAGTCTAAGTAGATAGACTGAGCAATAAAGATTGAGTAAGTAGAGGCTAAGTAAATAAAGACTAAATTAATAAAGATTGAATAAGTAGATAAAGAAAATTATATTTATTTACTTTATCTAACAAAGGATGGTTTCATATTGGCGAAGGAATTTCTTTTAGTGGATGGATATAATATAATATTTGCGTGGCCTGAATTACGAGAAATCTCCAAATACAACTTAGAATCAGCAAGGGTAAAGCTTGCTGATATTCTATGCAATTACCAAGGATTTCGAAAAAACGAGGTGATTTTAGTATTTGATGGTTATAAGTCGAAAGGTAATCCTGGCAGTGTAATCCATTACAATAATATTGATATTGTATACACAAAGGAAGCTCAAACTGCAGACCAGTTTATCGAAGCAGTATCCTGGCAAATGGGAAAAGATTATCAAATACGTGTAGCTACTTCAGATGCTACCGAGCAAACGATTATCCTAGCCGGAGGTGCTGCGAGAATGAGTGCCATGGAATTAAAAAGAGATATCGATGCAGCTAATAGAGAAATCAAAGAAGCTTATCATAAAAAGAAGGATAGGAGCAGAAATAGCCTTATGGATAATCTATCTCCTGAAATGGCAGAACTACTGGAAAAGATGAGGCTGGATGATAAAAATTAAAGATTCCTTTTTTTGTCAGTCCAACACTGGAAAAAGCAAGGGGCTGTTGCAAAAATGTCATTGCAATGAAAGCGTGTCATTCTGAGCAAAAATTCAACGAAGTTGAATTTGCGAAGAATCCTTTTCATTCATTGTGTGCTATTTAGCATTATAATTCTGAGGGCAAATCCGGCAAAGCTGAATTATAAGCATGAAGAATCTCGCTTTAAAATGAGATTCTTCGGGCTTAGCCCTCAGAATTATCACGCTTAACAGCACCACTATGAACGAAAGGGATTCTTCGCTACGCTCAGAATGACACTTTTTCATAGCAATGACAGGTTTTAGTATGACGAATTTTTGAGGACTCTGACTGACAAACTTTTCATTTTTGCAGCAGCCCCTTGCTTTTTTGTTTAAGAAGATTTCTTAGACTTAGAATTACTTTACATCTAATATTAATGAATCAATATCAACATCATTTTCAATCATGCCATTATCTAGCATAAACTGAGTAGTTTTCTTCATGGAAGCTATATCTGTATCTCTGATTTCCATATCAAAGTCATACATGTCATACATCTCTTTTACAGCATCTGTAGGTAAATCAGTTTCAGCTGCTGTAATATTTACGATTTCATCATAATGTTCATCCATATATTCACGAGTTTGTTTTTGAACTTCTAAGAATCTCTTAACCAATGCAGGATTCTTTTTATAAAAGTCATTGCTGGTAGCTACGACAATTGTTGCATCAACGAGGTCGGTACCATCTGTAACCACATGGCAACCATCCTTTTTCATATTGTAAGCGGTAGGTCCTGCAGCTAAGGCAACGTCAACACTGCCACCTAATAGAGCAGCCTGGGAGCTGGGAATATCCATAGATACAAAGTTAATATCGCTTTCACTTAAACCTGCAGTATTCAGGTAAGATATTAATAGTTCATGTAAAATAGTTCCCTTTGGTCCTGCAACAGTTAAACCTTTTAATTTTTCTGGGGAATCAATGGTATCATCTTTTGAAAACATAACAAAAGCTTTTGGAGATCTGCTATACATACTAATGATTTTAATATCAGCGCCATTGGAAGCAGATAGAATAACGGAGGTAGCACCTACCGCATTTAAAAACTGTATATCACCAGAGGCTAATGCTTGTGTTTGTTCAGGACCTGTTGTTAAATCAGAGTAAACCACGGGAAGATTATATTCACTAAAGCCTTTGCTTAAGAATTCTTTATTACGTTCCACAATGGAAGGCACGTTTAAAGGAGATTTTACATAAGTTACAGCAATATCCTTCACAGTAAAGTTATTTGCGGCTTTTTCTCCGGATTGAGCTTCTTTTGAAGCATCATTGGAAGTATCTGTATTTGCTTTTCCAGGAGTTTCTGTGGCTTTATCATCTTTAGGCTCATTATTTGTTTTACCAGTACATCCGACTAAAGAAAAACTAAGCACGATTACAGTGAATAGAGTAAATAGTTTTTTCATAATGTTCCACCTTTCTTACCTTTCGCATTATAATGCGATTGATTTAGATGTTTTCCCCATTAGAGGAAACATCTTTCATTATATTTAATATGTCTTTCTTCATCTCAATTAGGGGTTTTGAAAGAATATCTCTAACATAAGTATAACCTGATAAATCATAATCTGCTTTTACTTTACCTGCTTCAAACACAATAATTCTCTGACCTAATTTTAAAGCTTCATCAATATTATGAGTGACAAATACAATCCCAATTCCATTGGACTTATGAATTCGTATGATTTCATTTTGTAAATTCTCTCTTGTGAAATAATCCAGGGAAGCAAAGGGTTCATCCATTAATAACAAGGACGGATTATAAATCAATGCTCTGGCAAGTGCAGCACGCTGGCGCATGCCACCGGATAATTGAGCAGGATAAGCATTTTCAAACCCATTTAATCCAACAAGTTTAATAGTATCTTCAACCAAAGCTTTATTTATATCCCTTTTCTTCAGGCTAAACGTAACATTGTCCCAGGTATTAAGCCATGGCATAAGCCGGTCTTCTTGAAATACCATTCCTAATTTGGATTCTTTAGGTAACAGGATATTGCCGCAATTAGGCTGTTCCAAACCGTGAAGTAATTTTAAAAAAGTTGTTTTGCCGCAACCACTTTTCCCAATAATAATAGTAATACTTCCCTCATCAATGGTAAGACTTATATCATCTATAACTGGAAGCATTTTACCTGAAACAGTATAGCTTTTACTTAAATGTTCTATTTTAACTCCAGCTATCGCCAACACCGCCATGAGAAATCTTCTTTATGCCATATGAAAATAATTTATCACAACAATAGCCAACAGTTCCGATTACGATAATGCCAACAATTACTTTATCAGAGCGAGCCATTTGCTGGGCATCTAATATAAAATAACCAAGACCACTGGAGGCAGCAATCATTTCAGCCCCAATAATAGAACGCCAGCTATATCCAAGACCAGTACGCATACCTACCAGAATATCAGGAATGGCATTTGGCAGCATAATATGAAAGAACTTGCGGCTGGTGGAAAAACCAAAGGAATCACCAACTTCCAGCAGTTTAATATCACAAGAAACCAGCCCCTTTTTTGTATTTAAAAACATAGGGAAAAAGGAAGTCAAAACAATAACGATTATTTTTGATGTTTCACCAATTCCAAACCAAAGAATTAGCAGGGGAATTAAACTTAATGGTGGAACATTTCGAATAAATTCAACAATATGGTTATAGTAAGGAGCAGAATTAGGCTTAATACTAGATAACACTCCTAAAGAAAATGCCAGAACAAATGCGATTGAAAAACCGATGATAACTCTTAATAAACTGTCCCATATATGCGTAAATATTTCTCCGGATTTACACATTTTAATAAAGGTATCAAATACTTTATATGGACTTGGCAGCACATAAGCACTCCATATATTTAAAGACGAAAATAAAAACCATAAGGCAAGTATTATAGCGATAACTGAAATTG
>CALDJN010000205.1 GCA_937901695.1 uncultured Anaerocolumna sp. | reverse complement strand
ACTATAACTTACAATGATATCTCCGACGGCTTCCGTATCTGTATTACGAATATTTTCAATCCAAATGTTAGCGCCCATTTGCTTGCATACACGAATAATACCATCACGAGTAGGATTAATACCTACATTCTTTATTACCAACTGAGAACCAGGAACGATTAACCCAGCTGCAATAAAATAAGCTGCAGAGGAGATGTCACCTGGTACTTCTATTTTTTGAGATATCAGCTTGGGATTAGGCTGTATGGTAGCAGTAGCATCCATCGTTTTAACATCTGCGCCAAGCATTTTTAACATTAGTTCTGTGTGATTTCTGGATAGGCTGGGTTCTGTTACAGAAGTAGGACCGTCAGCATATAGTCCTGCTAATAGGACGGAGGATTTCACCTGAGCAGAAGCTACTGGTGAATTATAGTGGATTCCATGTAGGCGGAAGTCTTTTCGTCCTGTAATATGAAGGGGTGCAAGACCTCCTCCAGGTAAACTTTCTATATTTGCTCCCATTTGTGTTAATGGGGTAAGGATTCTTCCCATAGGGCGTTTTTGTATAGAGGCATCGCCTGTAATTGTACTATCAAAGGTCTGACCGCTTAAGATGCCAGACATAAGGCGCATGGTGGTTCCACTATTACCCACATCTAAGGTTTCAGAGGGTTGTTTTAAACCGTACAGTCCTTTCCCTCTTACGATAACTTTACTTTTCTCGGAATCGTTTTCTATGTTAATTCCCATTTGGCGAAAACAGCTAATGGTAGATAAACAATCTGCACCTTGTAGGAAATGTGTAATTTCGGTGGTGCCTTCTGCTAAGGAACCCAGCATAACTGCTCTATGAGAAATGGATTTATCACCGGGAACTGTAATTTCACCGTGTAAGCTGTTTATTTTGTTTGCCATATTGACTCCTATCTGCTCGTTAGATTCTTCGCCTGTGGCTCAGAATGACAATGGTGGCTTATTAGATTCTTCGCCTGTGGCTCAGAATGACAATGGTGGCTTGTTAGATTCTTCGCCTTTCAGGCTCAGAATGACAATGTTTTTAAGAATAATAATTTGCTAACATTTATCTCTCATATACAGTATAACGATATTTCTTTAGCAATTCAACTGCTTTTAGCAGTACCTTTTCTTCATAGAATTCAATTCGAAGAACTCCTTGCTGAAATTCCCTGTTATGAATGATTCCGATATTCTTTATACTGATTTGGTTCGAAGCTAATAGGGTGGCAACAGTAGCAATGGTGCCTGCTTCATCGTAGATATCTATATATATTTCATATACTTTTGCCAATATACCTGTTGACTTGTTAGGAATAGAGTCACGATATTGTCCTGCCGTATCAAATAAATCATAGATATACCTTTCGTTCTTTTCTTCCAATGCATGAGATATTTCTTTTAAAGAAGTAATGTATTTATCTAAGAAATATTGAATGCTTTCCGTATTGGTTAAACAGATATCCTGCCACATAACAGGAGAGGAGGAAGCAATACGAGTAATATCTTTAAAACCACCTGCAGCCAATGTTCTCATATATTCTTCCGAATCATCCGAATCCTTTACTAAATTCACAAGGCTTGTTGCAATTAAGTGAGGTAAATGACTTATGGCAGCAGTGATGTTATCATGTTCCTTATAGTCTAACACCAAAGGAATTGCACCTATGGATTGTACCAGCTGATATAACATTTCCGTGGTGCTGGCAGGTGTTTCATCCGTAGGGGTTAGGATATAGTAAGCATTCTCCAGTAATTTGCTGTTGGAGTTTTCAAAACCGGTTTTTTCGGAACCTGCCATTGGGTGACCGCCTATAAAATTATGCTTTAATCCTATTTCTTCAACTGCAATATGAATGTTGCCTTTCACACTGCCTACATCTGTAATGATACAGCTGGGTTTAATTATATCTTTCAATTGCTTCAAATATGTAATATTGGATAATACCGGAGCGCATAAGAATATAATATCACAGGAAGAGAAACCCTCCTGTAAATCATCATAAACAGAATCCAGAACATGATTCTTTAGAGCATTTTCTAAACTTTTTCCCATATTGCCTTTGGAATAATTATAGGATAGTAAGGTAAAAGATGGATGGATTTCTTTTATGGCACGAGCGATTGAACCGCCAATTAATCCAAAGCCGATAAATCCAATGGTTAAATCATTCATTTTTACACCTGCTGCATGGGCTGTTGAAAATAGCCTTAAAAACTTGATACAGCCCACTGCCACAAATAAATAGGTTGAAAGAATCGCTATGTGGCATTCTTTCTATTTATTTCCTTTCAACCTTTTTAAAACTTTAATCAATTATTTAAAATACTTACCCATTAATTTTGCTAATGGTCTTATTTCATCACATAACTCTTCAAATTGTGGGAAAGTAAGAGATTGCGGTCCATCGGATAAGGCACATGCCGGGTTTGGATGGGTTTCTATCATAAGTCCGTCTGCACCTGCCGCTATTGCACTCATAGCAAGAGGTTTTACATATTTTCTTACACCAGTGGCATGACTGGGATCTACAATAATAGGCAAATGACTCTTGTCCTTTATAACTGGGACAGCACTGATATCTAATGTGTTACGTGTGGCAGTTTCAAAGGTACGGATTCCTCTTTCACATAATACTACATTAGGATTTCCTTCTGCTATGATATATTCTGAAGCATTTAACCATTCATCAATGGTTGCAGAAAGGCCACGTTTTAATAATACAGGAAGGCCCGTTTTACCAGCTTCTTTTAATAAATAGAAGTTTTGCATGTTACGGGCACCAATTTGAAGCATATCTACATATTTTACTGCAGCTTCAATAGCAGCCAGGCTGGTTACTTCGCAAACAATAGCCAGTCCTGTCTCATCCTTGGCTTCTTTCATAAGTTTTAATCCATCCTCCTCAAGCCCTTGGAAAGCATAGGGTGAGGTTCTGGGTTTGTATGCACCACCTCTTAGAATTTGCGCCCCTGCTTTTTGAATTGCCTTGGCAGTTTCCATGACTTGATCTTCACTTTCTACCGCACAAGGTCCAGACATGATTACTAATTCTTCTCCACCAATAGATACATTTCCTACTTTAATAATAGAAGGTTCCGGATGAAACTTCCTGTTGGCTAATTTATAACTTTCTGTAACAGGAACAATTTTATCTACATCTTCAGCAATCTCCAGGTTTTGATCCAGTAATTTGGTTTTATCACCAACTACACCAATGATAGTAACTTCTTTACCATCGGAAAGGTGAGCAGTAAGGCCATTTTCTTCAATGATACGAATAATATTTTGAATTGACTCTTTTTTTGCTCCTGGTTTCATAACAATAATCATAGCAATACCCTTTATATTACAAAATATCTGCAATATAGCCACTTTAAATGTGAATTAACAGTGGCATTCCTTTCTAATAAATTATTTTAAATTATTTTTGACGTATAAAAATCTAATAGTACATACATAAACATTTGTAATTCTAACAAGACTTCTTATATTTTTTCATTTAAATCATTGTACAATGAAAACCTATATATGTCAATACTGTATTACTTTAAAGCGTTGCGAATTACAGTGCGAAATAATATGAAGAATATTTAAATAATTCGACAACATAATTAATATTAAATAAAATTATGGATGTTTTCTAGAAGAATACATTAGTATTTTAATATAAATTGAAAATTATTTGTTAAACTCATATAAAACTCTTGTAAAATCAGACATATTTTAGTAAAATATAAACATGAATATTATATTTGGTGTAGTATCCATAATATTCAGTTAATATGCAAGAAAAAAATATTAAGTAATGGAGGAAAAAAGAATGAATGTTTACACTTCAGAAAAGATTCGAAATGTTGTATTGTTAGGCCACGGTGGCTGTGGCAAGACTACTTTAGTCGAAGCCATGGCATACACAACCGGAATTACAAAGCGTCAAGGTAGAATTGAAGAGGGTAATACCATTAGTGATTATGATAAGGAAGAAGTAAAACGTCTTTTTTCAATTAGTACTACAGTAGTACCCATTATATGGGAAGATGTTAAGATTAACATACTTGATACACCAGGATATTTTGACTTCGTAGGAGAAGTAGAGGAAGCACTGACAGCAGCAGATGCAGCGGTAATTATTGTATCTGCCAAATCCGGAGTTGAAGTTGGTACTAGAAAAGCTTGGGATTATTGTGAAAAATATAATTTACCAAGAATGTTTTTTGTTACCGATATGGATGACGATAATGCCAGTTATCGAGAAGTTGTTGAAAATTTAACTGAAATTTATGGAAAGAGAATAGCACCATTTCACATACCAATTCGTGAAAATGAAAAGTTTGTTGGGTTTGTAAATGTAGTTAAAATGGGTGGTAGAAGATTTACTACCTCAGGAAAATATGATGAATGTCCAATTCCCGACTATTCCATGGAAAATCTGAATAAGTTCCGTGAGACCTTGTTAGAAGCTGTTGCTGAAACAAGCGAAGAATTAATGGATAAATATTTTAAT
>CALDJN010000204.1 GCA_937901695.1 uncultured Anaerocolumna sp. | reverse complement strand
AGAACATAAGCGTGCTGAAGAACGTGCTGAAATGGAGCGCAGCAGAGAAGAACTAAGAAAAGCGGAAGAAAGAAGAAAAGAAGAAAAAATCAGGCAGCAGGAGATACAAAAAGCACTGTTGTTAGAAAAACGTATTGCAAAAGAAAATAAGAAAGATCATGGAAAAGAACAAAAAACCATAGCACAGGAAAGAAAAGAAAACTTAATGAGAGAAATCCAGAAGCGAAGAGAAGAAGAAAATACAGTAAAGATGCTTGATTTAGAAGAAAATCTGGAAAGTTTCCATAAGAAAAATAGTAATGATAATGAAGCAATTTTATCTAAAAAAGAGAGCCTTGATAATATAAAAGAGGTAGCATCTGTTTCGAAAGATAGAATAAAAAAACAGAAAGAAGAGGCTCCAAAGGAAAACATCAACGAATTAATTACAGCTGAGAGTAAGAAAGAAGACAAAACTAGTAAAGTATATCAGAATAAAACTCAGACAAGAGGAAGCAATAGTAAAAAGAAAAGAACTCCAGATCAGTTAGAGGATAAATTAATTGAAGATATTTTGAAAGAGTTTTTGGCATAGTATACTTAAAGAATTTCAATGATTGGGAAGTTATAATTAGAAAGTTATAATTGGGAATTTATGATGAATTCAATTTCTAAATGGTAGTGTATTTAATTTTATGCTTTTACTTTTTCAACCTATTCCAAAGGTCGGGTGTGGGCAGAGCTCACGAATCCTTATAAATAAAGGTTTTTCGGCATTGTGACCTATTCAGAATATTGTATGAAACTATAGGAAAAAACACAGAAATATTTACACTCTCTTCTAAATTTTTTATTAGCCCTGTTGCAACCAAAGGGTAATTTCGTGATTGGTTCTAAAGTGAATACATAGGTGTGTCTTATGTTCCCTCGGACTTAGGTTTGAGGGAACTTTTATGCTGGCTACCGAACTGTTTTATGACTTGTCCAATGCTATACTAAGTAATTCACCTATTTTCAAAACACCTATAACAATTCTTTATAGATATCATATCAAATATATATTTTACATATTAATGATGGATTGCTATACTTATACCAGTAAAGGAGGATACATATGAAAAAAAATAGACTTTGGAAACTCTTTATTTCAACCTTAACTTTAAGTGCATTCACATTTGGTGGTGGTTTTGTAATTGTTTCCCTCTATAAGAAGAAATTTGTTGAAGAATTAAATTGGCTGGATGAAGATGAAATGTTAGATATTTCTGCTATTGCACAATCAAGCCCTGGTCCTATACCAGTAAATGCAAGTGTAATTTTAGGATATCGAATCCATGGTATTTTAGGAAGTATAGTTGCCGTATTTGGTACAATCATACCGCCTTTTGTTATTATTTCACTTATCTCAATTTTCTATGAAGAATTTAAAAGTAACCATGTAATTGCAATAGCTTTACAAGTAATGCGAGCAGGAGTAGCTGCCGTTATTTTAGACGTGGTTGTAAATTTAGGGAAAAATGTAATTAAGACCAAGAAAGTTCTTTACATTATTGTTATGATAGTTGCTTTTATAGCCACCTATTTCTTTCATCTTGGTGCTATGTATACCATATTCTTCTGTATTGGAATTGGACTTATTACTGTACTTTTAGATTATAGAAAGGAGAAGAAGAATGGGAACTCTATGGACTCTGTTCATTAGTTTTATACAAGTGGGTTTATTTAGTGTTGGAGGGGGATATGCAGCAATCCCACTTATTCAGGAACAAGTGGTTCAAAATCATAAATTACTAACTATGGCTGAATTCACAGATTTAATTACAATTGCTGAGATGACTCCAGGACCAATTTCAATTAATTCAGCTACCTTTGTAGGGCAAAGGGTATATGGTACTTTAGGGGCAGTAGTATGCACCTTTGGGTGTATTCTTCCATCCTTTATCATTTGCTTGACACTTGCTTATTTTTATTATAAATTTAGGAAGTTCTCCGGAGTTCAAACTGTACTAGGAGCTCTTAGACCTGCTGTTGTAGCCCTAATTGCCAGTGCAGGACTTTCAATTTTAGTTCTTGCATTATTTAATACTGATTTCAATAACATAGTTCTTAGCGAATTTAGAGGGCTTGAATTTGCACTATTTATAGGTGGATTTATAATCCTTAGAAAGTATAAGGTCAGTGCAGTAAGTATTATTTTAGGAACAGGAATTGTCGGTACTATTCTGCAAATGATTATTAATGCAATTTAAAATTTGAAATAGAATTAGATCTGTCAGGATTATTCTGCAAATGATTATTAATGCAATTTAAAATTTAAAATAGAATTAGATCTGTCAGGATTATTCTGCAAATGATTATTAATGCAATTTAAAATTTGAAATAGAATTAGACCTGTCAGGATTATTCTACAAATGATTATTAATACAATTTAAAATTTGAGATATAATTGGATCTTTTTCGTGATTTCTATTATAAATATATCTTATTGAACGTGGACAGCTATAATCAGCAAAGGTTAATTGCTTTAAGCTTTGCTTTTTTATTGCTTCTTTGGCAGCAAGTTTAGAAACAATAGCAAAACCATATTGATTTTCAACAGCTTGTATAATCGTTTCTAAATTTGTTGCTCTAAATACGACTTGGGGATAAATCTTCCTTTCATTCATATCAATTTCAAATTGATTTCTATTATGACTTCCCTCTTCCCGGGAAATCCATGGTAATAGTTCCAAATCTGCCAAATATTTAATCTCATTTTCAAGAGGATAATGATAACTGATTATTGCTATTAACTCATCCTCTAAAATTTCAATTTGGGTTATATTTTTTGAATTAATTTTACCTTCAACAATAGCAATATCAATTCTATTATTCAATATTAGCTTTTCGATTTCAGCAGTATTGTTAATTACGACTTCAAACTCTATATTTTGCATTAATGATTTCAAGCTTTTAAGGTATCCGTTTAATAAATATTGCCCAACTGTAACACTACTTCCAATACGGATTATTTTGTTTTTGTTAAACATGGCTTCATTCATTTCTTTAAAATCAGCCATTACTTTTCGTGCATATTTTTCTAATTTAACTCCTTCAGGAGTCAAATAGAGTTTTTTAGAAACGCGATTAAATAATTTTGTTGAATAGTAATTTTCCAAATCCTTAATCATAAGTGAAATGTTCGGTTGTGTGGTAAAAAGCCTGTTAGCTGCAGCAGACATTGTTTTATAATCAATAACAGCTAAAAAGGCTTCTAATAATTTTATATTCATGGTTTAGCCTCCATATTCTCGTTACGATATCCAGCCTATTTTATCACAATACAATAAAAAATGGAACAAGGGCATGCCCATTAGAAAAGTTACAAAGGTTGGATTGACGGTCTGTACAAAAGGGAGAATGGGATACCGGGCTGAACTGTAACGCTATAAAAACTTAATTTGGCATTATATTGCCAAATATGTATGTAAATAGTATAATATATAGATATAATTATTAGTCTTGCTTAATCCTTAATTGGAATAATAACTTTTATTAATATATGTATAAATATAGGTATATCTTAAGCAGTAAGAAAGGAGCATATTATTTCGTATACATATGTATAGGAATAATGTAATTACGATATGAAATATAACCCAATCTCATCGGCAGAGATTTTTAATGATTTATGTGAAAAAATAAGGAAGCTAGAGCTGGAACCCGGTGAAAGAATAAGTGAAAATGAGATGGCGGCACGGTATAATGTTTCAAGGTCAACAATTAGATCTGCATTTTCAAAGCTTGAACAGATTAATGTAATAGAGATTTATCCTCAGATAGGAACTTTTATTAGTCCTTTGAATATGGAATATGTTTATGATTCCTTATATATTCGAAACCTTGTTGAAATGGATGTTTTAGAAGATGTTATTAAGCTGGAAGATAAAACAGCATTAATAGAGACACTAAGAGAAAATCTGAAAGCCCAAGAGCAATTCCGTGGTAATCTGGATTACGATTCAAAATTTGAAAAAATAGATCATGATTTTCATTATGCAATCTTAGAAAGTGTAAACAGGCAAAGTATGATGGATATATTAAAAGACTCCTTCATTCATATCTGCCGGTGGAGAAATTTTGATATTAGATGCAGGAAGAGAATAAGTTCGCTGATAGATGAGCATGGACTTTTAGCTCAGGCAATTGAGCAAAATGATGTAAAACTAGCAAAAGAGACAATGAAAAGGCATATATTAAATTTTAATGACGAATATTTTAATCAATTGAAAAAAGATTACCCTAATTATTTTAAATAATTAGGGCTTTTTTATTCTTTTTTAATAAGAGCTATTTACAAATAAAACAGGTAGTGATATAATCTAGTTAATTGTTAAATAAGTAACAATTTATTTTATAGTTTATCTTGTTACTAGAAACAAGTTACTAGTAAGTAGCAATTTAAACCTTAATTAGAAGAATATGTTAGTTATAGCCTAATATTTAAATAGTTAAAATAATAACCTAAATTTTAACAAGGTGCATAAATATATTTTAATATTACTAAATAATTGTTGAAAGTACCCAAATAAAATTGACTTATTAAAGTTACTTTTTTATCCAATCAAAAAACGTAAGCATCTGATACATAAAAAGGGAATTAGGGTATCTGTATTAAATTTACACAAAAATACTATTTTTTTTGAAAATGATTGTTATTTTAATGACAATCATTTTCAAAAATGTAATCATTAATATTTTCAAAAAGGAGACAGGTTTATGATTTACACTTTAGGAATTGATATAGGGTCTACAACTTCAAAGTGTGTTATCTTGCAGGATGGAAAAGATATTCTGGGAACTTCTATTTTTACAGGGGGAACTGGAACATCATCACCAATTAAGGCAATGGAAACGGTTCTGAGTGAAACCGGTATTACAAAGGATAGGTTGTCTGCAATCGTTGCAACGGGTTATGGGCGAACAACATTTACTCAGGCACAAAGTCAAATGAGCGAGTTAAGCTGCCATGCAAAAGGAGTGCATCACGTATTTCCTTTAGCTAAAACGATTATTGATATTGGTGGTCAAGATGCCAAGGTCATTAATTTATCCGATGAGGGTAAAATGGCCAACTTTGTTATGAATGACAAATGTGCAGCCGGTACAGGAAGATTCTTAGATGTAATGGCAAATATTTTTCAACTGACTATAGACCAACTAGAAACAGAAGCATTCAAAGCAGAAAAAGCCGTGAAAATTTCAAATACTTGTACGGTTTTTGCTGAATCGGAAGTTATTTCTCAATTAGCAAGTGGAGAGAACATTAGCAATGTCATTGCAGGAATTTGCCAATCCGTAGCAGGAAGGGTAGCTGCACTGGTAAGACGAACAAGCTTTCAAGAAGATGTATGTATGAGCGGTGGTGTTGCTAAAAATGGAGCAGTTAGAAAAGCTATGGAAAAGGAGCTAGGCGTAAGTATTAAGTATTCGCCTATGGCTCAGTATATGGGTGCATTAGGCGCAGCAATCTACGCTTATGATAAAACATTAAAAGAAAGGATGAATAGTAATGAGTGAAGAAGTCAAAAAATCAAAACATGAACTTGATCCCAATTCTGCAAAAGCTAAATTGAACAAAATTATAGTGGATCATTATGCGGGGGTGCAAGCGGCAAAAGACAGAGGCGAGAAAATAGGATGGTGCGCAAGTAACTTCCCACAGGAAATATTCCAAACCTTAGGTATTAAAGTTTGCTATCCTGAAAATCAAGCTGCTGCAATTGCAGCCAGAGGTGCTGGACAACGAATGTGCGAAATTGCAGAAAGTGATGGATATTCTAATGATATCTGTGCTTATGCAAGAATCAGCTTGGCATACATGAAGGTAAAGGATGCACCGGAACAAAATATGCCACAGCCGGATTTCTTATTATGCTGTAACAATATCTGCAACTGTATGATCAAATGGTATGAAAATATTGCAAAGGAATTAAACATTCCCTTAATACTGATTGATATTCCTTTTAATCCAGACTATGAAGTATCTGATGCCCAGGTTGCATATGTAAAAGGTCAATTTTTAGCAGCTATTAAACAGTTGGAAGAAATAACAGGCAAAAAGTGGAGCGATGAAAAGTTTAAAGAAGTTATGGCGATTTCCAATCGTACTTCAAGAGCATGGCTGGAAGCAACTTCTTATACAAAATATCAGCCATCACCATTGAATGGTTTTGATTTACTGAATCATATGGCTGTTGCAGTATGTGCAAGAGGTACCATTGAGGCAGCAGAAGCATTTGAGACACTGACCAGGGAATATAAGAAAGCAGTTGAAGAAGGCACAAGTACATTCCGTGCTGAGGAAAAATATAGAATTATGTTTGAAGGTATTGCCTGCTGGCCACATCTGCGTACAACAGCAACAGGCTTAAAATCCCGTGGTATTAATATGGTTGCTACGATTTATGCAGATGCTTTTGGCTTTATCTATAACGATTTTGACGGATTGATAAAAGCTTATTGTAATGTTCCTAATGCAATGAATCTTGAACATGCAAGAGATGTCAGAAAAGCTATTGTGAAAAAAACAAATGCAGAAGGACTCCTGGTACATACCAATAGATCCTGTAAATTATGGAGTGGCTTTATGTATGAAATGAGCCGCCAAATTGGAGAAGACTGCAATGTACCAGTAATATCTTTCGATGGTGACCAGGCGGATCCACGTAATTTCTCAGAAGCACAATATGATACAAGGGTTCAAGGTTTAATGGAAATTATGGAAACGAATAAAGGAGGAAAGTAGTAATGGAAAAAATAAATCAATTGTTAGAAGAATTTCGTAATATAGCTGAAAATCCAAGCAAGCAATTAGAAAAATTCTTAAAACAAGGGAAAAAAGTTATTGCATGTGCTCCGGTATATACTCCTGAGGAAATCATACATTCTATGGGACTGATACCTATGGGTGTCTGGGGTGCAGATATGGAAATTAAGGAAGCCAAAAGTTATTTCCCAGCATTTATATGCAGTATTGCACAATCCATCCTAGAGCAGGGACAAAAAGGATATTTTGATGGAATTAGTGCCATTGTTATTCCGTCATTATGTGACAGTTTAAAATGCTTGGGTGAAAACTGGAAGTATGCCGTTCCTAATATTCCATTTATACCTATGACTTACCCACAAAATCGTAAAAATGAAGTAGGGATTGAATTTACAAAAGCTTCTTACAAGAGAGTAATCAAAGATTTGGAAAGAATTACTGGACAAAAGTTTTCAGAGGAATCTTTAGCCAAATCCAATAAAATATACAATGAGCATAATGAGGTAATGAGGCAGATTAGTGATGTATTGGTTGATTATCCTTTTATTACAGCATCCCAGAGAAATGATATTTTTAAGAGTGCATATTTGATGGAAAAGGAAAATCATACTTCATTAGTTAAGTCGTTAATTGAAGAACTGAAAAAGATGCCGAAAGAGGAAAATAAAAAAATAAAGGTTATAACATCAGGAATCTTGGCAGATTCAAAAAATCTTCTTGAAATCTTCGAAGAAAACAATCTACAGATTGTTGGAGATGATATTGCCCATGAGTCAAGACAATATCGCGTGGATATAAAGAATGATGGTAATGCCTTAGATGGGCTGGCACTTAAGTTTTCGGAAATGGATAATTGTTCTGTATTATTTGATGTAGATAAAAAACGTGCAGATTATATTGTAAATATGGCGAAAGTTAAGAATGCCGCAGGTGTACTAATGATTATGACAAAATTCTGCGATCCAGAGGAATTTGATTATGCGATTATCAAGAAAGCCTGTGAAGAAGCAAAAATTCCATGTATACCAATTGAAGTAGACAGGCAAATGGTTAATTATGAACAGGCGAAAACCATAGTGCAGACATTTGTAGAAAATATTTAACAGTAGTTTAACCCCATCGAGGATAATTCCTACTTCCATAGACGGGGATAACCCCCACTTTCGTAGGCGGTGAAATCCTCACTTCCGTAGGCGGGGAAATTCTCTCTTCCATAGGCGGGGATAATACCACTTACGGAAGTGGGGATATAAAAATAAAAAGCACCTTATTAAAATATAATAAAAAATTACATTGGAGGTAATATATGAAGCTAATTGATAAGAAAAATATGTCAGTTACAGTAGGTGTAGCATTTGTATGGTTTACTACCCAGTTTGGTGGAGGTTTTGCATCAGGCGCACAGTTATTTCAATATTTTATGAAGTTTGGTATTTGGACACTTGTTACCCCTATTTTAGCACAGGCGATAGGCGCCTTTTTCCAATGGTATGCATTAAGATATGCATATAATAATAAATTATATGATTATAGAAGCTTTAATGATAGCTTTTATGGGAAGTTTGCACCAGTATTTTCTAATCTGTATGAAGTTGTATACATTATGCTGCTCGGTTTAGCACCATCTGTTGCATTTGCCACTGGTGGAGCAACATTGGCTACTTTAACAGGTCTTCCTTACATGCTTTGTACTTTTATTATTGGTATATTTATTTTTATTGTTGCAATTTATGGAACAGAAGTTGTTCGTAAAGTTGCATCAACCTTATCTGTTCTTATTATAGTTGGATTATTAGTAGTATACATTCCCAATATTGTTGCTCAATGGTCCACAATTACCAGTACAATCAGTAGTATGGCAGCTGACAAGGCACCAGCTGGTCCAGCTTTCTGGAGCTGTTTCATATATGCTTCTTTCCAACTAGCATCTATCGGATTGCTTGTTCAGCATGCAGAACCTTTCCATTCTGAGAAAGATGCAAAAACAAGTATGATATATGGCTTCATCGTAAATGCAGGAATTATATTTATCAGTACATTAGGATTATTGGCAATTGCACAAGATCCAAAGGTATCTACTGAATCTATTCCAATTTTATTATTAGTAAGAAATGGTGTTGGCAGCAGTTTCATGACTCCGATTATTTCTGCATTAATCGTTTTAGGATCCGTATCTACCGCTGTTAATATGATTGCAGGTATTGTAAATCGTGTGGTATGTAAATTTGAAAAACCTCAGCCAGCAGCAAAAGAAACAAACGGAAAGCAAAAACCATCCAAATTAACAGTTATTACTGCACTTGCATTTACTATTTTAGCTTTTGCCATTGCACAGTTTGGCTTGATTCCTTTAGTAGCTAAAGGATATGGATATTTAGGATATGTAACAATCGTTGTAGTTATAATTCCATTTATCATCCATATGATTCTTAAGAGAATGGGAAAAGTAAATTAATATAAGGAGGAACAAAAATGTTTCTAACAGAAAAACATGAATTAATTAGAAAACTGGCTCGGGAATTTGCAGAAAAAGAATTAACGTCAGATATTTTGGACCAGGTAGAAGCAACTGGGGAATTTCCGGAAGAAATATTTCAGAAAATGGCGAAAGCAGGTTTCTTTGGAATTAAGGTTCCTAAGGAATTAGGAGGAAGTGGAGCGGATCACCGTGCTTATGTTATTGTTATGGAGGAAATTGCTAAAGTCAGCGGTGTTGCTAGTATTTATATATCATCACCTAATTCACTTTCTGGGGGACCACTTTTACTGGATGGAACAGATGAACAGAAAGAAAAGTATTTAACTCCTATTGTAACCGGTGAAAAGAAACTTTGCTTTGCACTGACAGAACCGGGAGCAGGATCCGATGCAGGAGGTATGACAACGACTGCTGTAAAAGATGGTGATTATTATATATTAAACGGAAGAAAAACTTTTATCACAATGGCACCATTAAGCGATTATGCAGTTATTTATGCCAAAACAGATGTTACGAAAAAAACCAGAGGCATTAGCGCATTTATCGTGGATATGAAGCTGCCTGGTGTTTCCTGTGGTAAACCGGAAGACAAAATGGGAGTAATCGGGTGTGCTACCAGTGACATTATTCTTGAAAATGTAAGAGTGCATAAAAGTGATTTGCTGGGTGCAGAAGGGGAAGGTTTTATCAATGCCATGAAGACCCTGGATGTGGGACGTATTGGTGTAGCAGCCCAATCCATAGGGTTAGCCCAGGGCGCTCTTGATGAAGCCATTAAGTATGCCAAAGAAAGAAAGCAATTTGGAAGAAGAATTGGAGATTTCCAGGGCATCAGTTTTATGCTTGCAGATATGGCAACAAAATTAGAGGCAGCAAAATTATTAACCTATCAAGCAGCATATCTGAAGGATATGAATAAAAGCGCAACAAAAGAAGCTTCTATGGCGAAATATTATGCTTCCGAAGCATGTAATGAAATATGTGCAAAAGCTCTTCAAATACATGGTGGTTATGGATTTATCAAGGATTATAAGATTGAAAGAATGTATAGAGACTGCAGGGTATTTACAATATATGAAGGTACTTCACAAGTACAGCAAATGGTAATCTCAGGACAGCTGCTAAAGAAATAGGAAGGAGACCAGATAATGAAAATTATAGTTTGTGTAAAACAAGTACCAGATACCAATGAAGTAAAAATAGATCCAGTCAAAGGAACCTTAATTCGAGAAGGTGTACCAAGCATATTAAATCCAGATGATGCAAATGCCCTTGAAGCAGCTTTGAAAATAAAAGATGAATATGATGATACCACTGTTGATGTTATAACTATGGGACCTCCCCAGGCGAAAAGCATGTTAAGAGAATGTCTGGCAATGGGGGCAGACTCCGCTTATCTATTAAGCGACAGAGCATTTGGCGGTGCTGATACCTGTGCCACAAGTACCACAATAGCAGCAGGAATAGCCAATATGGGA
Source organism: uncultured Anaerocolumna sp. (assembly GCA_937901695.1). Lineage (GTDB taxonomy): Bacteria > Bacillota > Clostridia > Lachnospirales > Lachnospiraceae > Anaerocolumna. The sequence goes on along the minus strand of CALDJN010000204.1, from coordinate 5,941 downwards.
AATGTGGATATTATATTTGCAGGTCGTCAGGCTATTGATGGAGATACTGCGCAAGTAGGTCCACAGGTAGCCCAGAGGCTGAATCTTCCCGTAGTTACCTATGTACAGGAAGTCGAGATTAAAGATGGAAAATGCATGGTTCAGCGTCAGCTGGAAGATGGATATGAGCTTATTGAAGTACAAACACCTTGTCTTTTAACATGTGTTAAGGAATTAAATCAACCAAGGTATATGACTGTTTCAGGGATTGTAGACGCCTATGAGAAAGAAATTACAGTTTGGAATCATGAAGATGTTAAATTAGATCCAAAAGACTGCGGGCTTAATGCGTCTCCTACACAGGTATTTCGCTCTTTTACACCGGATGCAAAAGGAAAAGGCGAAATGATTCCAGCAGGAAACCCATCCGAAATAGCAAGTACACTAGTTGGAAAATTAAAAGCAAAGCACATCATATAAGAAAGGACAGGTAATATAATATGGCAGTTAGAGTTATAAATGAAAAATGTAAAGGATGTTCCATATGTATAAAGAATTGTCCTTTTGATGCAATCACTATGGTTAACAAAATCGCTGTCATTGGACAGGCATGTACCGGGTGTGGAGTTTGTGCTGAAAAGTGTCCATTTCATGCCATAGAAAAGGTGGAAGAAGACAAAGCACATATAGATTTAAGTCAATACAAGGGCGTATGGGTATTTGCAGAACAGCGTAACAATAAGATAATGCCCGTTGCTATTGAACTTCTGGGAGAAGGTAGAAAACTGGCAGACCAGATTGGTACTGAGCTTTGCGCAATTGTATGTGGAAGCAATATAGAATCTTTGACAGAGGAACTTTTTGCATATGGTGCAGATAAAGTTTACACTGCTGATTATCCTGAACTTGCTACCTATACAACGGATGGATATACAAAAGTTATTTTTGAAGCTATAGAAAAGTATAAACCGGAAATTGTTCTGCTGGGAGCAACACATATTGGACGTGATTTAGGTCCAAGCCTTGCAGTAAAAGCTAACACAGGCCTTACTGCAGACTGCACAAAGTTAGAAATCGATCCAGTGGATAAGAAGATAAAACAAACCAGACCAGCATTCGGTGGTAACTTAATGGCAACAATCGTCTGTCCAAATCACAGACCACAGATGTCAACTGTAAGACCCGGTGTTATGGAAAAAGCAATATATAATCCATCCCATAAGGGAGAAGTAGTGAAGCTGGATGTTCAATTTCATGAAGGTGATATCCGTACCAAGGTTATCGAAGTTATTAAAACCTTACATGATGCTGTATCTTTAACAGATGCGGAAGTTATCGTATCCGGAGGAAGAGGTCTTGGAAATGCGGAAGGTTTTGAACTATTAAAAGAGTTAGCTGATAAATTGGGCGGAACCATAGCTGCTTCCAGAGCAAGTGTAGATGCAGGCTGGATTGATCATTCCTACCAGGTAGGACAAACCGGTACAACAGTAAAACCTAAAATATATTTTGCCTGTGGTATATCCGGTGCAATTCAGCATATTGCAGGAATGAAAGATTCCGGATGCATTATAGCCATTAATAAAAATGATACTGCACCAATTTTTGACGTTGCAGATATAGGAATTGTAGGAGATTTGTATCAGATAATTCCGGCGATTATAGAAGAATTGGATAAGCAGGAAGCTTGATAAACAAGAAGCTTGATAAGCAGGAAACCTGCTTAATAGGAAGCTTGATAAATTACAGGAATTAGGAAAAGCCTCATTAAGGAATGTTGAAAACGGAAGAAATTTCATATTATATTGAATCAGGAGGAATAGAAATGATCGAAACAAGAAAACCACTACAAGGCATTAAAGTAGTTGAACTGGCAAATTTTATTGCTGCAGCCACAGCTGGAAGATTTTTAGCGGATTTGGGAGCAGACGTCATTAAGATTGAGTCTCCAAAAGGAGATCCTTTAAGATATACCGCACCATCTGAAGGAAGACCTTTGGATATGCATGAAAATACCACTTGGGATTTGGAAAATGGAAATAAAAGATGTATTTCACTTAATATGAAAGATCCAAAAGGGAAAGAAGCATTTTTTAAATTATTAGATACGGCAGATGTTTTAATTACCAATTGGAGAGTTCAAGCCTTGGAAAGAGCTGAATTGGATTATGATACTTTAAAAGTGAGATATCCAAGCCTTGTGTATGCAATGTGCACCGGATATGGCGAATATGGACCAGATAAGGATTTACCCGGATTTGACTTTACCTCTTTCTTTGCAAGAGGAGGATATTTAGACTCCTTAAGACAAAAAGGAACAGTGCCAATGAATGTTGTTCCCGGACTAGGAGACCACAACGTTGGTATGAATCTGGCAGCTGGTATCTTAGCAGCACTGTATCAGGCAAAGATGACCGGAAAAGGTGAAAAAGTTACAACCAGCTTATTTGAAAGTGCTGTCTTTAATATGGGAATGATGGTTCAGGCAGCACAATATACTGACTACGGAAAGAAATACCCTATCTCTGTCCGTGAATCTGATAATCCTTTCAATGCTGCTTGGAAAACAAAGGATGATAGATTTATCCAGACCTGTATGCCAGATTATAACACATATTATAAGAGGTTTATAGCAGCAATCGGAAGAGAAGATCTGGTGGAGAATGAAGATTATTATCCTGTACAAAACCTTCAGGCAAAGAAATTAGGAACTGAAGTATATGATATTTGCATGGAAGCTATAGGAAAGAAAACAGTGAAAGAATGGAAGGAAATATTAACAAAAGCTGATATTCCTTTCAGCGTGGCACAGTCCTGGGAAGAAATACTAGATGATGAGCAAGCCTGGGCTAACAACTGCTTTTATCGTATGAAATATGACAATGGCAATGAGAGAATTCTAGTCTGCTCACCAGTAAACTTTACAGAAATGGGACCAGCAGATTACAAGAGGGGACCATTGATTGGTGAACAAGGTATAGATGTATTAAAAGAAATTGGCTATAGTCAGGAGGAAATAGAGGAATTTATAAAGAATAAAACCATGTTTGTTTGGGAAGACAACAAATAGTAATCTGTGTACAGAATGGTTTAAAGTAGAATACTAAATTGACTAACCCAAAATATGTACCTAGGATTTTGGGTTAGTCTTTTTAGTATTATGAAAAAAGGTGAATTACGTATAATGTTAAATAAAACTATTTGTGAATGTTTGAAGGAACGGATGAAGCATTCACCCAATGAACTTGCATTAGAATATGAAAATATAATGTTCTCATGGAAAGAGTTAGATTCTATTTCTGATAATGCTGCAATTGTTTTTATGAGGATGGGTATAACAAAGGGCAGCCACGTAGGCTTATGGAGCTGTAACAGTCCCAACCTGGTGATTGATTTCCTTGCACTGGTAAAGCTTGGTGCCATTCCGATTATAATGAATACCTGTTATAAGGAAATTGAATTATCCAGAATATTAGAATATGCAGATGTGGAATTTTTGTGTTATGGCGAAGGGCATAAGGATATGAAATATGTGGATTTATTAGAGAAGATTCCACTATGGCATCCTAAGAAAGAACATTGTATTGCCATTGATAAATCCAAAGAAGGAAAATGGTACGGATTTAGAGAAGAATATGACGATATTACCCCTTCCGAATTAGAAAAGCTGAACATACAAATGAAAAGAGTACAGCCAGAGGATACAGCTGCCATATTATTTACCTCAGGGACTTCCAAGATGCCAAAAGGAGTCATGTTGTCACATTATAGTTTGGTAAATAACTCTAACGCAATTACTTCTAATATGCATTGGACCAATAAGGATAAAATGTGTGTAGCAGTACCTATGTATCATTGCTTTGGCATAACGGCAAGTTTACTGGCTGCAGTTCATTGCGGTTGTGCATTGCATATGTTAAAGCAATGTAAAACTGCAGAAATCTTTCACAAGATTGAAGAATACCATTGCACTATTTTAAATGGTGTCCCTACTATGTTTCTTGCAATGATGTATAATGAAAAGCGTAAGCAATTTAATTTGCATTCACTCCAATCAGGAATTATTGCAGGGTCAAAAATTTCACCTTCAGAGTATCTTAAGATTTGTGAAACTTTTCAGATGGCTCATTTGCAGACTTCTTATGGACAAACAGAAACATCACCTTGTATAACCATATCTGATTTCGAGGATTCTATAGAAATCAAAGCGGACACCTCGGGGAAAAAAATCGACAACATACAACTTAGGATATTTGATAATAATGCCAAGCAGGAAGCGGAATGTGGCGTAATTGGGGAAATACAAACTAAGGGATATCATGTTATGCAAGGTTACTATAAAAAGCAAGAGGAAACTAAAGACACTTTTACCAAAGATGGCTGGTTGAAAACCGGTGACCTTGGTTATCTGGATAATAAGGGATATTTACATATCACCGGAAGAATAGCAGAGATGATTATACGGGGAGGCGAAAATATCTCTCCTGCGGAAATTGAAGAATGCATCAAAAATTATCCTGACATTAAGGCGGTAAAAGTAATTGGCATCAAGGCGGATGTCTTACAGGAAGAAATTGCAGCCTGTATTGTTCCAATGGATGGAAAAGTGATAAATGGGGAACGATTAAAAGAGTATATTAAGGAGAAAATAGCATATTATAAGGTTCCAAAATATATCTTAATGTTTGATAATCTTCCATACACCTCTAATGGGAAAATAGCCTTAAATGAGCTAAAGCAGATTGTAACAGACCAGCTGAGTACATCATGTGAAGCGAAGGGGTTTGAAACCACGAAGGAAAGGTAAGTAAAAGGAAGATGGAATGCCCACAGGGAGATGGAATCACACTGAACTGTAACCAAGTGAGTATAGAAAAGGATTGTTGTGAAATTATGAAGACAATAGATGTAAAGCAAAAGGATAATAAAAATAGGCTTGCAAGTTTACAAAATCAGATAAGAGAATGCCGATTATGTCAAGAGACGTTTAGGTTTGAACCCCATCCTATTGTACAGGGTAATCATAATGCCAAAATCATGCAGATTAGCCAGGCTCCATCTAAAAGCGTCCATGAGACAGGGAAACCCTTTTATGATGCCAGTGGTAGAAAACTTCGTAGGGAATGGTATCAAATATCGGATGAGGATTTTTATAATCCGGATAATTTCTATATTGTGTCAATGGCGCATTGCTACCCCGGAAAATCGCCTAATGGGGGAGATCGTCGTCCCCCCAAGATTTGCTCAAAGCAGTGGCTTCTTAAGGAAATGGAGCTTGTGGATAATAAAATTTACATCTTAATTGGCGGAATTGCAGCAGAATTTTTCTTCCCAGGTGAGAAAATTACATCATTAGCCTTTGAAGATAAACAAATCAATGGAAAACCTGCCTATATACTACCACATCCATCTCCATTAAATATGAAATGGTTTAAGGATTATCCTCAATTTACTGAGGAAAGAATTTTTAAGATACAGAAGGAAGTTCATAAAGTATTAGGTATTTAACTTCGTTAGGCTGGGGATGCTGTAAAGCCTGTTGCAAAACCTGCTGCAAGACTGTCATTCTGAGCACAAATTCAGCTTTGCTGAATTTGCGCGAAGAATCCCATTATAAAGAGAGATTCTTCGCGCTAAAGCGCTCAGAATGACAAAATCTTTTTGATTGACTTAAAGGCTGCAGGTATAAAAGACAGGATAGTAATAATTTGCAAAAAGACTCATATATTTAAAATAAATTAATAAATCGAGGAATCCATGATTATACATATTGTACAACCCGGTGAAACGATTTATACCATAGCGAATAATTATAATGTATCAATAACGAGACTAATAGTTGAAAACGGGTTAACGAATCCGGAGCATCTGGTTGTTGGGCAGACCATTGTAATTGCATATCCTGAGGAGGTATATATAGCCCAGGAAGGAGATACCTTGGAAAGTATAGCCAGGGCGCATA
>CALDJN010000203.1 GCA_937901695.1 uncultured Anaerocolumna sp. | reverse complement strand
GGATAAACTTGCCTGCAGAAAAGTGGAATATCCGTTTTGAGTTTAGTTAACATTAACTTATACAAAGGAGAGAGGTATAATGGAAAACGCGCTGCAGGACTTTTTAATGTATATGGAGGATGTGAAGAATGCTTCACAGAATACCTTGCAGTCTTATAAAAATGATATTATGAAATTAATTCATCATTTAGATAAGCAGAATATTACGGATATAGAGAAAATTAGTGAGACAAGCTTAAATTCCTATGTGTTAAACATGGAAAGAAACGGAATGTCTCCTGCAACGGTTTCAAGAAATATTGCCTCAATAAAAGCCTTTACCATTTATCTTATTAAAAAGGGAAGATTACATCAAGATCCCACAGAACGTATGAAATCACCTAAAGTTGAGAAAAAACCACCACATACTTTGTCATTAGAGGAAGTAAACAGCTTATTGGAACAGCCTAAATTAGATAACATAAAAGGCATACGGGACAAAGCCATGCTAGAACTTCTTTATGCAACAGGAATTCGGGTGTCCGAATTAATTTCTCTTAAGGTTGATGATGTCAATCTGAAAAACCGCTACATAGTTTGTTGTGGCACCAAAAATGAGCGGATGGTACCTTTTGGAGCCATGGCAAAACAAGCCTTGGATAATTATTTTCAAAATGCCAGAGAAAAATTCATAAAACATAAAGAAGAGGATATCTGTTTTATGAATGTATCCGGTGATCCCATGAGCCGCCAAGGTTTTTGGAAAATTATAAAAGTATACGGAAAATCAGCAGGAATTATTCATGAAATTACACCTCAAATCCTAAGAAACTCTTTTGCCCTTCATATGATAGAAAATGGTGCCGATGTTGCAAGTATCCAAGAATTATTAGGTCATGCTGATGCAGCAACAACTCAAATCTACCTTGGAAACCGTACAAGAAAAATCCGCGATGTTTACATGGAAGCACATCCTCGAGCATAGTTAAAGGGGATATTCCCACTTGCCTATAGACAAGTGGGAATATCCCCTTACTTGATTATCGCATCATATAGAATTATATTGTTACAAATATATTGGAACTAATTAAGAAATGCAGCTTTGCCCCAATAAACTATATAGGGCAAAGCTGCATTTCTTAATTAATTATAGATGATCCGCAATAAAATAGATAAGTCTTTCCGATTCTTCCCACCCTAGGCATGGGTCTGTTATGGATTTACCATAAATGTGTTCGGAAACCTTTTGATTACCCGGTTCAATATAGCTTTCAATCATTACGCCTTTTACCATGTTCTCAATGTCTTTGTTAACGGAGCGGCTGTGAAGTACTTCACTAACTATTCTTGGCTGCTCGGTATATACTTTGTTGGAATTGTTATGATTGGCATCAATAATGGTAGCAGGATTAGCTAAGTCACGCTGGCTGTACATTTCGAATAAACGTATTAAGTCTTCATAATGATAATTTGGTATGCTATTTCCATGTTTGTTCACAGCACCTCTAAGGACGGTGTGAGCAAGAGGATTACCAGTCGTACTTACTTCGTAAGAACGGTATAGGAAGGTGTGATGTCCCTGGGCTGCTACAACAGAATTTAACATTACGGAGAAGTCTCCACTGGTAGGATTCTTCATTCCAGCCGGACAATCCATTCCACTTATGGTTAAACGGTGCTGCTGGTCTTCTACAGAACGTGCCCCAACTGCTACATAGGATAATATGTCTTCTACGTATGGCCAGTTTTCCGGGTATAGCATTTCATCTGCTGCAGTAAGACCAGTTTCTGCTATGGCACGAAGATGCATTTTGCGCATAGCAATAAGACCTTCATGTAAATCTGGCTCTTTCTCTGGATCTGGTTGATGTACAATACCTTTATAACCTTCGCCTGTAGTCCTTGGTTTATTGGTATATATTCTAGGAATAATAATTATTTTATCTTTTACCTTGTCTTGAACCTTTGCAAGTCTTGTTATATAATCGCAAACGGCATCCTCATGATCTGCGGAACAAGGTCCAATAATAACGAGAAATTTGTCTGATACTCCTGTTAAGACATCTTTGATTTTTTCATCTCTTTCTTTCTTAATGAAAGCATCTTTTGGTGGTAAGGGATAAGTTTGAATCAACTCAGAAGGAGAGATTACTTTTTTCTTAAATATAAAACTCATAGTAGGAATCTCCTTTTTATTTAGTTTCTAAAGAATTTAGTTTGTTACATTTTATACTCTTTCCTATATTAAGTCAACCGATTCCGAGTAAACAGCTGAAATTTCTCTTTATAAGAATTTTGATTGTTATCACTTAAAAAAAAGAATATAATAGTGATAATATTCTTGAATATATTAAGGAGGCAGCAGTATGGATTATCAGAGAATTCCTAAACCAGGTGAAATCTATAAACATTTTAAAAATAAATTATATCAGATTATTACTATTGCGATACATACAGAAAATGAAGAACAATTGGTTATATATCAGGCATTATATGGCGATTATAAAATATTTGCCAGACCACTGAATATGTTTTTAAGTGAAGTGAATCATAATAAATATCCAGAAGTTAGTCAGAAACATCGGTTTGAATTATGTGGTCATAATTATACAGTTGATGAAATGGCTGAAAGAGGTATTGAAGAAGAGACAGTAAAAAAAGTAGTGAAAAAGAGTGAACTAAAAAAGCGTGAAGCAGATTATGAAAGTACGAATAATCCATTGCAAGCCTATGAAAATACAAATAATCAAATCTATGAAAACACAAATAATCAATTACCAGCAGAAGAATTAACAAATGAGTCTGGTGTGAATCCTGTTCTTCTTGATTTCTTGGATGCAAATTCATATAATGAAAAACTTGCAGTAATTACAAATAAGAAAAAATATATTGATGACCGATTATTAAATGATATGGCAATATCTATTGACTGTACAATTGAAGAAGGAACTATTGAAGAGAGAATAAGAGGTTTAATATTTGCACTAGAGACGTTGGCAAGATTTGAAAGTAAACGTTTAAGATAATGATTTTTATTTTTTATAACAAATTAATTGAAGAATAAACAAAAAAATGCTATAATATCGACGAATAGTAGTAATACTTATACTATTAAAAAAATGGAAAAGGAGATTCATATGAATTCAGTATATGAAAAACTTCAAAAATGCTACAAAAGTGTTCGTGAAAAAATCGATTTTGAGCCTCAAGTTGCTTTGATTCTTGGTTCGGGATTAGGAGATTATGCCGACTCTATTAAGATTCATTCAATTCTTGATTATAGTGATATCGAAGATTTTCCAGTTTCAACTGTAAAAGGACATAAGGGCAGATTTGTATTTGGATATGTAGAGGATGTTCCTGTAGTTATTATGCAGGGAAGAGTTCATTACTATGAAGGATATCCTATTACAGATGTAGTTTTACCAACCAGACTTATGAAGCTGTTGGGAGCAAAGGTGTTATTCCTTACGAATGCAGCTGGCGGTGTAAATTATGACTATAAGTGCGGTGATTTTATGATGATTACCGATCACATTTCTAATTTTGTACCTTCGCCTTTAATTGGGGAGAATATTGATGAATTAGGTTTGCGTTTTCCTGATATGAGTCATGTATATGATTTAGATTTACAAGAAATTATTCGTAATACCAGTAAAGAATTAAACATTCCTATACAGGAAGGTGTTTACATTCAATTCTCCGGTCCAAACTTTGAGACACCACATGAAGTTAAAATGGCTAGACTTCTTGGAGCGGACGCAGTAGGTATGAGTACCGCTTGTGAGGCTATGGCTGCCATGCATATGGGAATGAAAGTTTGTGGTATTTCTTGTATATCAAACCTTTGCGCAGGCATGACAGAGCAGCCTTTAAATCATGAAGAAGTACAAGAAACGGCAGATAGAGTTGCCCCATTATTTAAACAATTAATTACTGGTACAATTAAAAATATTGCAAAGACTCTATAATAGTAATCTGGGAATAATATATCTAAATAATTAAATAGACAGGATGAACAAATTCTTTGCCCTTATAATTCTAAAGGGATTAGAATACAGCGTAAGATTGGAGGACATATGAAAGCATTGTATTATAAAAACCAAGCTCAGTATCTGGAAGATTACCCAATGCCTATTCCAGGACCCAATGAAAGTTTGGTAAAGATATTAATAAGTGCCATATGTAATACAGATAAGGAAGTGCTAAAAGGGTACAAGCCTAATTTTTCAGGTGTCTTAGGGCATGAATTTGTTGGTGAAGTAGTGAAATCCAATAAAAATGAGCTGATTGGAAAAAGAGTAGTAGGTGAACTCAACGAAGGTTGTGGACATTGCATTTATTGTAATTCTGGCAGAGAAAAACACTGTTTAAATCGTAAAGTTATTGGTATTTCTGGTAAAGACGGCTGCTTTGCAGAATATATGACTATACATTCCGATTTGCTTCATATTGTGCCTGAAGAAATACCTACAGAAACTGCAGTATTTACAGAACCTTTGGCTGCAGCTTTAGAAATTATGGAACAAGCCCATATAAAACCTTCTAAAAATGTTGCAGTAATTGGAGATGGAAGACTTGCTTTTATGATAGCCCAGGTAGTTTCTTTGTCCGGAGCAGATTTAACTGTAATAGGAAGGCATGAAGATAAATTAGAACAATTTTCTTCCTTTTCTAAAACAACGACTAAAACAGATGAAACTTATGAAATCGTCATAGATGCAACGGGTTCTCCAACAGGAATTTTATCTGCACAAAAATTGGTGCGTAATAAAGGACTTATTGTGCTAAAGAGTACCTATGCCGGTAAAGTTGAAATTGATATGAGTACCTTTGTAGTAAATGAGATAACCATAAAGGGAAGCCGATGCGGTCCTTTTGAACCGGCACTGCAACTGTTGCGAAGAGGGCTTGTTAATTTACCGGCCATTGAATTATATGACCTGAAAGATTATGAAAAGGCATTACACTCCAAGGCTTTTAAGTCTGGATTTAAATTTTAGCATGGAAGTGTTGCTGCAAACCTGTTGTTATTGCTATGAAAGCATATCATTGTTATGAAAGTGTGTCATTGTTATGAAAGAACCATAGCAAGCAACTCCTTCGGAGTTGTTTAGAATCTCACTTTGAACTTAGATTCTTCGAGCTTATAATTCAGCTTTGCTGAATTTGCTTTCAGAATGACACTTAAATCATATTATTTACTTTATTATTACTTTTTTAACTAGTTAAAAAGACAAATATGTCTTTAAATTTTAACAAAATGGAGGTCATTTTATGAAAAAAAGAAAGTTAGTAATTTCATTAGTATGTGTTATGACTCTTATGGCTAGTCTATTTACCGGATGTGGTAAAAAAACAGAGGCTCCAAAAGAGAATACGAACCAAACAGACAACAAAGAAGGAACACAAACAGACAACAAAGCAGGAACACAAACAGACAACAAAGGTACAACTGAAGCAGGACTTAAAATTGCAATTGTAACAAGTCCTTCCGGTGTAGACTATGGTTCTTTTAATCAGGATAACTATAATGGTATATTAAACTTTATAAAGAGTAATCCTAATGCAACAGTTGAAGCTGTAAAGGAACCAACTGGTGATCCCGCTGCAGCAGTACAAGCAGTTGCGGATATCGTAGCTAACTATGATGTAATTGTTACTCCAGGTTTCCAATTTGCTGGAATTTCAACAATTGCTGGAGATAACCCAACTAAGAAATTCATATTGATCGACTCTAATCCACAAGAAATTGATGGCGTTACAGAGTTTGACAATATTTATGCTATGACATTTGCAGAAGAAGAAAGTGGATTCTTTGGAGGTATGGCAGCTGCT
>CALDJN010000202.1 GCA_937901695.1 uncultured Anaerocolumna sp. | reverse complement strand
GTAAAGTCTGGATGTGAGAAGAAAAGCATGTTTTTGATATGCAATCTACTTGATAGTGGCCCCGATTCTTTGTGAATCGGGTTTTTTTATTTTAAGAAAAATATACCCTTAAAATAAAAAGCGTTCTCTTAGGATAGGACCACATCCCAAAACATATCATGCTACGCAATGGAACCAAGAATTTTCCTTTATAACAAAAAAGGAGATATGAATATGAAAACAACGAAACATGAAGCAAATGTAAATGTAAGAAATTATAATGTTGGCAAAGCAGTTGCCTCCACAAGGGGAAAATCATTTACAACAAAAGCTATGGTAACAATGAGTTTGCTGTCTGCACTTTCTTATGTATTTATGCTTCTTGAATCCCCGGCGTATATTGGTTTCTTAAGATTGGAATTTAGTGATATTCCTGCAATTATCGGTGGATTTACCTATGGGCCAATGGCTGGTGTTATGATTGAATTAATTAAGAATTTAATTAAAGCAATTACAGCTACCAATACTGCCTGGGTTGGGGAACTGGCAAATTTTGCAGTTAGTGTTGCATATGTTGTTCCAGCTTCTATTATTTACAGAAAACTGCAGAGTAAACATAAGTCTTTCATAGCATTTAGCGTAGCTACCATTTCCATGGCAATTGCCGGTTTCTTAGTGAACTACTTTGTAACAGTTCCATTGTATGCATCTCTTTATGGCGGTATGGATAATGTACTTGCAGGAGCAAAGATAATACCAGCTATTAAAGATAAATTTACCTTAATACTTTATGGAATTACTCCATTTAATATTGTAAAAGGTATATTCATAGGTCTTGTAAGTCATTTCACTTATAAATTTTTAAGAAATAAATTAGTCTAATATATAAAACAAGAGGCTTTTACAACAGCCTCTTGTTTTTTTAGCTTAATCTGCTATAATTTCAACTAGAAAAAAAGATGGGAGCCATATAAATCATGATAGTAGAAAGCTTTAAAACAGAAGATACCTATCAATTAGGTATGAAGTTAGGAGAAAAGGCAAAGGCAGGACAAGTATATTGTCTGTTAGGAGATTTGGGTACTGGGAAAACTGTTTTCACCCAAGGTTTTGCCAAGGGGTTAGGTATTACAGAACCGGTTAATAGTCCTACGTTTACTATTGTCCAGGTTTATGATGAAGGCAGGCTTCCACTCTATCATTTTGATGTATACCGCATTGAGGATATTGATGAAATGATGGAAATTGGATATGAAGATTATTTTTATGGACAAGGTGTCTGTTTAGTCGAATGGTCAAATTTAATAGAGGAACTTTTGCCAGCCGATAGAACTGTAATTACAATAGAAAAGGCATTGGAAAAAGGCTTTGACTATAGAAAAATTACCATAGAATAAGGCTTGCTATATCATTTTATTTCCATAGACAGTATAGCAAAATTATTATATATTAAGTGAAATGGCTGAAAGAAAATATATGTATAGGAAGAATGCCACGAAACGATTCTTTCAACCTATTTATTTGTGGCAGTATCACATTTGTAAACAGGGTATCACATCTGCAAACAAATATGATATACAATAGGTGAAAATATGAAAATATTAGCATTAGACAGTTCGGGATTAGTTGCTTCCGTTGCAGTAGTGTCAGAAGATGTACTTTTAGCAGAATATACAATTAATTACAAGAAAACACACTCACAAACATTATTACCTATGTTAGATGAAATTGTAAAAATGATAGAGTTAGATCTTAAAGATATTGATGCCATTGCAGTGGCAGCAGGACCAGGTTCTTTTACAGGTCTTAGGATTGGTTCATCTACAGCAAAAGGATTAGGGCTGGCTTTGAACAAACCAATTATAGCAGTCCCAACGGTAGAAGGACTGGCTTTTAACTTATATGGAACGGATAAGTTAATCTGTCCTATTATGGATGCAAGGCGTAATCAAGTATATACTGGATTATATGAATTTAAAGGTACGGAATTTGCAGTTGTGGAACCACAGGAGGCGGTGGGTATTGATGAAATTGCAGATAAAATTAATCAATTGGACCGAAGTGTAATATTCTTAGGTGATGGTGTAGAAGTATACCAGGACCAATTAAAGACCCTCATGAAAGTACCCTATAGTTTTGCACCGCTTCACCTTTCCAAACAACGTGCCGGAGCAATTGGTGCTTTGGGAGTAATTTATTTTAAGAAGGGGTTAGTGGAGGATGCTGACTTGCACCGCCCAACCTATCTTAGACTATCACAGGCAGAGAGGGAACTTGCAGAAAAACAGCAAAAGCAATAAGTGAGGGAGAAGCGGATGGTTATAAGACAAATGGAAGAAAAAGATATTCCATATGTTCATGAAATAGAAGGCAGAATATTCTCCAGACCCTGGAGCAAAGAAGATTTTCGTAAATCCATACAAGATCCTCATAATATTTATCTGGTAGTTGAACAAGACGGGGAAATTATAGCTTATTGTGGACTGTGGGGAGTTGCTGGAGAAGGGCAGATAAATAATGTGGCAGTAGAGAGCTCCTATCGAAATAGGGGTATTGGCAGGAAAATGTTACAGAGTTTAATAGATATTGGAAGAAACAATGGATTAAAGTCCTTTACTTTAGAAGTACGAGTTAGCAATCTGTCTGCAATTGCCTTATATCATAGACTAGGCTTTCAAGCTGCCGGTATTCGTAAAAGCTTTTATGAAGCGCCAAAAGAAGATGCTTTAATTATGTGGCTATAGTTACAACAATTCCCACTGTAAAAATACCTTTCATACGTGTATAATGAAAGCAAGCAATTGGCCAAGTTCTTAGGAGGGATAAGAATGGAAAGAAGCACGAGTAAATTAAAGTTTATAAAGTCAAATGATGTACGCTGCAATGTTTGTGGAAAAAAAATTAAAATGGAAAATGGTTTATTAACAGAAGATGTCTTTGAAGCTTCTAAGGAGTGGGGATACTTTTCTAAGAAGGATCTTGAAGTTCACAAATTTAATATTTGTGAAGACTGTTATGAAAAATTAATTTCAACATTTAAAATACCTGTTAATGTCATAAGTAAAAAAGAAGTCTTATAATTATTAAAATAGAATTAAATCATTTTAGTTTAAAGGAGAAGGGAATCAGGAATAGCCCCTTCTCTTTTTGTATGTAGAGATAGTGGGCTGTAAAGATCCACTTTAGCCTGATTTAGCCAGTTTATAGGAAAAAGCAATAATTTATTTACATGGAATAATCATCAATGCTTTATTGATTCTGCTTTTTTGTTATGTTAATATGGTATTAAACATGGGATAATATTTACTATATATAAAATAATATATAAACTGATATCTAAGTACAACTGCGTTGACAGATGAATCCATTAGGAATATTATCATAGAATAAAACGAAAAGTATAGTATATAAATATTTGAAATAATTAGAAATAAGTGAGGAAATTACATGTTAGATGTTTGTTTACTTGGTACAAGCGGTATGATGCCATTGCCAAATCGATGGCTTACAGCCTTAATGACAAGATACAATGGTTCCAACCTATTAATTGACTGCGGGGAAGGAACCCAAATTACCATGAAAGAAAAGGGATGGAGTTTTCATTCCATAGATATTATTTGTTTTACCCATTATCATGGTGACCATATAAGCGGTTTACCTGGATTATTATTATCCATGGGAAATGCAGATAGGACAGAACCTATTACTATGATAGGTCCAAAAGGTTTAGAAAGAGTTGTTAATTCTCTACGTGTCATAGCACCGGAACTGCCCTTTGACATTAATTTTATTGAATTATCCAGTCCATTAGAGGAGATACGGATAAATGGCTATATTATTCAGGCATTTCGTGTTAATCATAATATAGTCTGTTATGGGTATAGTATCATAATAGAAAGGGCTGGAAGATTCTTTCTGGAAAAAGCCCAGGAGAATAACGTTCCCCAAAGCTTTTGGAACCAATTACAAAAAGGTGCAACCATGGAAGCAGATGGCAGAGTTTATACACCTGATATGGTATTGGGTCCAAAACGGAAAGGAATAAAATTAACCTACTGTACAGATACAAGACCTGTTCCTTCTATTGTGGAAAATGCAAAAAATGCCGATTTATTTATATGTGAAGGTATGTATGGTGAAAAAGACAAAGAGGACAAAGCGAAAGAGCATAAGCATATGACGTTTTATGAGGCAGCACAATTGGCGAAGGAAGCAGATGTTAAGGAGCTTTGGTTGACCCACTATAGTCCTTCATTAATTAAACCAGAAGAATATATAAAGAATATAAAGGATATCTTTCCCAATGTAAAACCAGGAAAAGATAGAAAGAGCGTTACATTGCAGTTTGATCCCAATGAATGATTCTGCCTGAAAAACTTTATTTGTTCTTACTTGGGAAAATAAATAAAATCCTAATAAATTATTAAATAGGGTGATGGGAGGCAAGTATGAAGAAATTAAACGCAAATACGAAAAAATCAAACAGAAGAACTGCAAATACCCTTGGGATGATGATAATTTTTGGTATTGTTATAGTGGCAATCTATTTTAAGCTCAGTACCAGTACAAGTCCAATAATGAAATCTAATTCCAATAAAACTGAGTCAGAGGCGCTATTAGAAAAAGATATAGAAAATAATTATCCATCTTCGCCAAGAGAAGTTATAAAATTATACACAAGGATAATGAAAAACTTTTATAATGAAGACCTCAAAGATGAGGAAGTGAATCAATTAGCCACACAGATGCGCCTATTATATGATGATGAATTGTTAAAGAATAATCCATTGGAGGATTATCTGTTAGAACTAAAAGTAGAAATTACAGAATATAAAGATGCAAGCCGAAATATTATGAATGAAGTAATTGAAGACAGCGATAAAGTGAAATATTGGACTAAGGAAGACAAGGAATATGCCTCTCTTACTGCTGGGTATACTATAAAAGAAAAAGATAAATATACGAAATTATTTGAAGATTTCATTCTAAGAAAAGATAGCCAAGGGAACTGGAAGATATTAGGGTGGAAATTGTCGGATAAAACAGATTTGAATAAAACAGATATAGAATAAATAAGCCATAGAAAAAGTCTTAAGAAGAGTTTTAAGTAAGTATCAAATTATTAGTATAAAGACTTTAGAATAAAGAAAGAGGATAAAATGAACAAGGATATTACTTTATTAGCTATAGAATCTTCCTGTGATGAAACTGCAGCAGCAGTTGTTAGAAATGGAAGAACTATATTGTCAAATGTTATCTCTTCTCAAATCGCCCTACATACTTTATATGGTGGGGTAGTTCCAGAGATAGCATCCAGAAAACATATTGAAAAAATAAATCAAGTAATTAAACAAGCACTTTCGGATGCTAATGTTACGCTCCAAGATATAGATGCTATAGGTGTAACTTACGGACCTGGATTAGTAGGGGCACTATTGGTAGGAGTGGCTGAGGCAAAAGCCATTAGTTATGGAACTGGAAAGCCATTAGTAGGTGTACACCATATAGAAGGTCATGTATCAGCAAATTACATTGAACACAAAGATTTAGAACCCCCATTTTTGTGTTTAATTGTATCTGGAGGACATACACATTTAGTTATAGTGAAAGAGTATGGAGTTTATGAAATCGTAGGAAGAACTAGAGATGATGCGGCTGGAGAGGCATTTGATAAAGTGGCAAGAGCCATAGGATTAGGATATCCTGGTGGACCTAAGATAGACAAGTTGGCAAAAGAAGGAAATAAGAATGCTACTCTATTTCCAAGGGCTCATATAGACGGTGCTCCTTATGATTTTAGTTTCAGCGGGGTAAAATCTGCCGTGCTAAATTACTTAAACTCCTGCGAAATGAAGAAGGAAGAGGTAAATCGTGCCGATATTGCAGCTTCCTTTCAAAATGCAGTTGTTGATGTATTGGTTAAAAATACAATAAGAGCAGCAAAAGACTTTAACATTGGTCAAATAGCAATAGCCGGAGGAGTTGCAGCTAATTCTGCACTTCGTGAAGCCATGAGTAATGGCTGCGAGGAACAGGGTTTGAAGTTATGTTACCCTTCTCCGATATATTGCACCGATAACGCAGCAATGATTGGAGTGGCTGCTTATTATGAATTTATAAAAGGAACAAGACATGGGTTAGACTTAAATGCGGTTCCTAATCTTAAGATTGGACAGAGATAATTAGTCAAAGTGGATATTCTTCTTGCCTTCAGGTAAGTTTATCCGCTTACGCTACTTATTCATAACCTCATTGCCACGGGGCGAATTATAATATTAAAATTATAATTTGGGTTTTTGGTAAACCGGTAGGAACAGTTACATCATATGAAAGAAGAAGGACATATCTGTAAATAGGTGACACATCTATGAAAGAAAAAGGATATAGCTGTTAAATAGGTGACATATCTATGAAAGAAAACAGATATATAATATTGTGGAAGTTAGAAACCATCTGAAAGGATTTACAATGGATCATAAAAAGATAGTTGCCATTGTTCTGGCAGCAGGTACAGGGAAAAGAATGCAAAGCAATATTCCAAAGCAATATTTAATGCTGCAAGATAAGCCGGTACTATATTATTCTTTAAAAACCTTTGAAGAAAGTAATGTGGATGAAATTATCCTTGTTGTGGGAAAGGATGATATAGAATATTGCCATGAAAAAATAATTGGTAAATATAACTTTAAGAAGGTTACGAAAATAATTGAGGGTGGTGCAGAGCGATATCACTCTGTTTATAATGGTTTAAATGCTATAAGCTATGCTGATTATGTTTTAATACACGATGGAGCCAGACCTTTTATAACATTGGATATTATAAAAAAGATCATTGAAGAAGTAAGCATTTATAACGCTTGTGTAGTTGGAGTACCTTCAAAAGATACGGTTAAGATTATTAATGAAGATGGTATAGTAATGGATACCCCTAATAGAGATAAGGTTTGGTCTGTTCAAACGCCTCAAGCATTTTCTTATAATCTTATAAAGAAAGCATATGAATTATTATTTAGCAGCAAACAAGAGAACATAAAAATAACAGATGATGCCATGGTAGTGGAACATGTACTAAAATGCCCTGTTAAATTGGTTATAGGAGAGTATTACAATATCAAAATAACTACACCAGATGACTTAGTATTTGGGGAAAACATACTTAATGGAAAGTTGCAAAAATGGATTTAAAAAAGTTTAAAAAACTACTTGACAGATTCTTTTGCGTTTGATATACTGTTCAAGCAACGTCCGGAGAGGTGTCCGAGTGGTTTAAGGAGCCGGTCTTGAAAACCGGTGACTCCGCAAGGGGCCGTGGGTTCGAATCCCACCCTCTCCGCCATTTTAAAAAATACGGATAACCTTATCCAGCAAAGAAAAGCCTGCGAGTCCTT
>CALDJN010000201.1 GCA_937901695.1 uncultured Anaerocolumna sp. | reverse complement strand
CACCACAGTAAACGAAATGTTTATTGCGTGATAATTCTGCCGCAGCCAGCTTGCTCGTGCGCATAAACAACTCCGAAGGAGTTGCTTGCCATGGTTCTTTCATAGCAATGACAGTTTTTATTTATTACCTACTCCCGAAGCAATAAACATAGCATCCCCAAAACTAAAGAACCGATATCTTTCTTTTACTGCTACATCATAGGCATGTAATACATGTTCTCTTCCTGCTAAAGCAGAAACTAACATGATTAGAGTAGATTCTGGCAAATGAAAGTTAGTTATTAAGGCATCCAGTACTTTGAATTTATAACCTGGATATATAAATATTTCTGTATTGTTGCTGCCCGGTTTTACCATACCATCTTCTCCTGCTGCCGATTCCACCGTTCTACAGCTGGTAGTTCCTACACAGATGATTCTTCCACCATTTTTCTTTGTATTATTAATCTTCTCCGCTTCTTCTTCCTCAATATGATAGAATTCAGAATGCATATGGTGTTCCAGAATATTATCAACTTTAACCGGTCTGAAAGTTCCAAGACCTACATGAAGGGTAACATTAGCAATGGTTATACCTTTTGCAGCAATCTGCTCTAATAATTCTTTGGTGAAATGTAAGCCTGCAGTTGGTGCAGCGGCAGAGCCTTCATACTTGGCATAAACTGTTTGATAGCGGTTTTTATCTTTTAGCTGATGGGTAATATAAGGTGGCAAGGGCATTTGTCCCAGTTTATCTAATATTTCTTCAAATATGCCTTCATAATAAAACTTTACCAATCGGTTACCTTCATCCACAACTTTAATGATTTCACCAATTAATAAACCGTCTCCAAAGCTGATACGGTCTCCTACTTTAGCTTTCTTTCCAGGCTTTACTAAGGTTTCCCATACATCATTTTTCTGTCTTTTTAAAAGAAGTATCTCAACCTTAGCTCCTGTTCCTTCTCTTTCACCAATCAGCCTTGCAGGGATTACTTTCGTATTATTGATAACAAGACAGTCTCCCGCATTCAGATAATCAATAATATCTTTGAATACCTTATGTTCTAATTCCCCAGTCTCTTTATCCAGCACCAGTAGTCTGGAACTGGAACGGTCCTCTAAAGGGTCTTGTGCAATTAACTCTTCCGGTAAATAAAAATTAAAATCTTCCTTTGTCATACTATTCTCCTAATCTGTTCATACAATTTATTGTGCGTATTAATAATCATTTGCTTTTCAATATACAAAAATATTGATTCTCCAATAGGCATATCTATTTATATTTGTCAAAGCGGACATTCCACTTGCCTTCAGACAAGTTTATCCGCTTACACTACTTGTTTATAACCTCATTTCCACTATGTGGCATTTTAGCAGGAGCTTGAACTCCTGCTAAAACAGGCAATTCTGGCTCCTGTCTACGGAAGTGGGGAGTTACCCTCATATATAGAAGCGGAGGACTTCCCCGATGAGGTTAAAATTGTAATTTTGAATTAATAATAGGGCAAAATACATTTTAATGTGCAAAAAATGGATTAACTAATTTATATAAATTATATTACATACTTCCTACGTTTTACAGTTATTATCTTACTTTTGCCCCCGTAAAATAGTGCTCTAAGATTTCTTTATACGTAAATCCAGCCTTTGCCATTCCTTTCGCTCCAGACTGACTCATACCTACACCATGTCCATAACCTTGACCTGCAAAATAAATAGTGTTTTTATCATTCGGTGTAATTCTCGGAAAATTCGTACGATTATCTTCACTTAGAACAATATATTGCTCCAAAGAGCTGCTGGCTTTTTTAACTTGATAATTACCATCTATTACGTAACTATTGCTTATCTGTTTGGTTTTCGCTCCTGATTGCCCTTGCATAACTACAGCATCTGGCTTATCTCCATATTCTACCACCTTAAACTTATTACTATACAAAGATAAAGCAGAAGAAATAGTTTCAGTTTGCAGCACCACACTTTTCTTAGTTCCTTTTATTCTCAGAGAATACACTCTTCCTGAGCCGGTACGTATTTCCGGGGTTACTTCTATTATGCTTCCTGCATTCATTCCCCTGTTTAAAAGTTTAGAATTTATCTCAGACTTTGATAGTTTAATAACCCAGGGTTTTAGCGCTGGTTCATTTTCACACAAATCAGGAACACTTCTAAGATAGGGTGATGACATACTCCATACATCTTCTACATTTTCCGTACTTCCACCACTGGTGGAGAAATAATAGGTGTAAATGATTCTATTATTATAGGTCACCGTTTCTCCTTTGGTTTCATTCACAGCCTGGTTAGTTGCCTTTGTTTCTACATTATAGCCCTTATAGACTTGACTTTGGGTTGTATCGTTAATTTTATAAGGTTTATTTACATTGGAATCACTTCGAAAGCCAGCCTTTAATATGGCATAACCCCTGGCACAGACGGCCTGCGCCTTTAAAGCTTCTTTTGGCCAGCTGCTACTTACTTCGCTGGGTACAACGCCGTATAGATAGTCTTCCAGATTAACTATATTAACCGCTGTTAACTGATTATTATATCTTCCAATCTCAATTCTTCCTCGATAACGATAAGATTCTAAATCTAAGAGGGAAACACCGTAAGAATTGTAG
>CALDJN010000200.1 GCA_937901695.1 uncultured Anaerocolumna sp. | reverse complement strand
CGCCACCTCCGTAGACGGGGGCAACCATCACTTCCGTAGACAGGGGTAACCCCTACTTCCGTATACAGGGGTGACCCCCACTTCCGTATACGGTGGTCGGACTTATCTGATTTAAAATGAAAGGTAGTAAGTACAAAATGAAAGGTAGTAAATACAAGTATATCATTTGCATTTTTAGTTTACATGCATTATAATGGAATTAACTTATATTGGAATTAAGAGGATTATTGGAATGACTAAGTTTGAAGAACTATTAAAGATGATAAAGAAAAATAATATATATATACAGATGCATAACTATCCAGATCAGGATGCAATAGCCTCTGCCTTTGGACTTAAGGTTTTACTCAGTAATAAGGGGATACATGCAACCATCTGCTATATTGGTCAAATTGATAAAGATAATACTTTAAAGATGATAGAACAACTTGGCATTGAATTATATATGATGGGTGAAGTAAAGATGGAGTCTGATGATGAGATTATTCTTGTGGATGGACAAAAAGGAAATGCCAACATGGAGGACTTTATTGGAAAAGAAATTGGCTGTATAGACCACCATCCAATGCAGGATGTGGATAGTTACTTATTTTATGATATTCGCAGTGATATTGGAGCCTGTTCCTCTATAATAGCCGGTTATTTTTACGATAATAACATAGAGCTGCCAAAGAATGTAGCCACTGCTCTGGCATATGGTATAAAAATGGACACGAATACCTTATCAAGAAGAGTATCAGAGCTGGATATCGATATGTTTTATTATGTGTACAAAAGAGCAGATATAGATAAACTCCGCAGCTTTGAAAAATGTAGTTTGTGTAAAAATGATTTAGCAGCATATAAGAAAGCAATATCCACGTTAAAAATAAAAGGACGGCTGGGTATAGCCAATATTGGTGCTGACTGTTCCGAAGCTATCATAGGGAGTATATCGGATTTTCTGTTATCCTTGGCTGAAGTAGATTTTACATTGGTTTACAGCCACAGAGTGGGAGGATTAAAGTTTTCCGTAAGAAGTGAATCAAAATCTGTAGATGCAGGTAAAATAATTAAGGAAGCCTTAAAGGGCTTGGGAGACGGTGGCGGTCATGCTTCTATGGCAGCTGGCTTTATTCCTAATGTAAATACAGAAAAAGAAGTAACCGGGATGGCAAAACTGGTGGAGAAAAGAATTATTAAGTTAGTGACCTCAATTTGATTAAAATGATGGAATTAACAAGAAAATTACGAAAATTTTATAATTTCATTTGACGAATAAAGCGCCTCGTGTTATAATATGGAGCGGTATAATATCTGGATTAAGCATCTAGAGCAAAGGAATAGATTAAAATAGTATATAGATTGAAATATATATAAGCTCTCTGTCCCATAGACCAAGAGCTTTTTTTATGGGCTTTCTCTCTTTGGAGAAAATATCCTTTTGCAGATGCTTAGCGGGTGAAGAAAAAATGTCGGGTTTATGTTATTTACGAAACATGGATTTTTGAATCCTTGTTTATATTCAACCGCCGCAGGATAAAATATTAAAAGGATTCTCAGAGAAAAGAAAGGAATTTAATAATGCAGATAGTAAAATTTGAAGATTTAAATGTTATGGAACCAATATTAAAAGCCATAGTAGAAATGGGTTTTGAGGAAGCATCCCCAATTCAGGCAAATGCAATTCCTGTTATGCTATCAGGTAAAGATATAGTAGGTCAGGCTCAAACGGGAACAGGTAAGACAGCAGCATTTGGTATACCTTTGCTGCAATCCGTTGACCCAAAGGATAAGCGTTTACAAGCAGTCGTTTTATGCCCTACCAGAGAACTGGCAATTCAAGTAGCAGATGAAATTAGAAAACTGGCTACTTTTCTTCATGGAATTAAAGTTCTGCCTATCTATGGAGGACAAGAAATATCGAAGCAAATTCGTTCTCTAAAGGCTGGAACCCAGATAATGATTGGGACACCTGGTCGTGTTATGGACCATATGAGAAGAAAAACAATTAAATTTGATAATGTAAAAATGGTAGTCTTAGACGAAGCGGATGAAATGTTAAACATGGGATTCCGTGAAGACATAGAAACCATTTTACAGGATGCTCCAGAAGAAAGGCAAACCGTATTATTCTCAGCAACTATGCCAAAGCCTATTATGGATATTGCAAAAACTTATCAAAAAAATGCCGAAATAATAAAGGTAGTTAAAAAAGAATTAACCGTACCTAAAATAGAGCAATTTTATTACGAAGTAAAACCGAAGAACAAAGAAGAAGTTTTATGCAGACTTCTTGATATGTACGACCCAAAGTTATCCTTAATCTTTTGTAACACCAAGAGACAGGTTGATGAATTGGTTTCTGAGTTACAAGGCAGAGGATATTTTGCAGAAGGTCTTCATGGAGATTTAAAGCAGCAGCAACGTGACCGTGTTATGAATAGTTTTCGAAATGGAAAAACTGAAATCTTAGTTGCAACTGATGTAGCTGCCAGAGGAATTGATGTTGATGATGTAGAAGCTGTATTTAATTATGATGTCCCACAAGATGACGAATATTATGTACACCGTATCGGAAGAACTGGAAGAGCTGGAAGAAATGGCAGAGCATTTACCTTGGTAGTTGGTAAAGAAGTGTATAAGCTGAAAGACATTCAGAGATATTGCAAAACAAAGATTATGGTGCAGCCAATTCCATCTATTAATGATGTAACAGCGGTAAAAGCCGAAAAAGTATTAGATAAAGTTGCAACCACAATTGCAAATGAAGACTTAAGTAAAATGATTGATTTAATCGAAGCCCGTGTCAATACAGAAGATTATAATAGCCTTGATGTGGCAGCAGCTTTCTTGAAGCTGGCTATGGGCGATGATGACAACCATGCTGATGAGATAAAATCTTATGAAGATTTTGGTGATACTGGTGCTGAAGCAGGAATGGTTCGTCTGTTCATCAATATTGGCAAGAAACAGAACGCCAGACCAGGTGATATATTAGGAGCCATTGCAGGCGAAACGGGAATGCCTGGTAAATTAATTGGCAGCATCGATATGTATGATAAATATACTTTTGTTGAAGTGCCAAGAGAATATGCTTCTGAAGTTATTCAAGTTATGAAAGAGGCTAAAATCAAAGGAAAGAGCATTAATATCGAACCAGCAAATCGTAAATAAAGAAAAATTATATTTGCTATAGAGAAAGAAGAGGCTGTTGCAAAACTGTCGTTTGTAAGGCTGTCATTTGTAAGACTATCGTTTGTAAAACTGCCATTGCAAAACGGTCATTACAAAAACTGTCATTCTGAGCCCAAAGGGCGAAGAATCTCATTTTAAAGTGGGATTCTTCGCCCCTTGGGCTCAGAATGACAAAGCCTGCTGGAAATGACAAAGCCTGCTGGAAATGACAAAGCTACGCTCAGAATTAATAAAAGGGAAAAGGCAACGATTTTGGGGTAATCGTTGCCTTTTATTAAGGTTGCTAAAAATACGGGATAGTTTGTATATATAATAGGAGTTATATACACAGAGGAAGTTTTTATTGTCTATATAAATAAGATAATAAACTAATTAATTATTTACCGAAATAACGGTCTAATAAGCCCTTGAATGCTTTACCATGTCTAGCTTCGTCTCTAGCCATTTCATGAACGGTATCATGGATAGCGTCAAGGTTAGCTGCTTTTGCACGTTTTGCAAGGTCAAATTTACCTGCAGTAGCACCATTCTCAGCAGCTACTCTTAATTCAAGGTTTTTCTTTGTGCTGTCAGTCAGCACTTCACCTAATAATTCTGCGAATCTAGATGCGTGATCTGCTTCTTCATAAGCAACTTTTTGATAAAACATACCGATTTCTGCATAGCCTTCTCTTAAAGCTACTCTGGACATTGCCAGGTACATACCAACTTCTGAGCATTCTCCTTCGAAATTAGCTCTTAAATCTTTCATGATGTCTTCGCTAGCACCTTGTGCTACACCAAGAACATGTTCTGCAGCCCAAGTCATTTCCTCAGATTGTTCTGTGAACTTGGAAGCTGGTGCTTTACAGATAGGACAAAATTCAGGAGCTGTATCTCCTTCATGAACATAACCACATACTTGACATACAAATTTTTTCATAGTTTTGATCTCCTTTTTGTTATTAAAATTTTTATTTTTTATGTTATTATTTATGGTACTTAGTAATTACTATGTATTGCTTTCCAAATCATTAAGCAATTAATAATAGTAATTGTTACTGATATTATAATACAATAGGTTTGTTACTTTGTCAACAGTTATTTAGTAATTTTTTAAAATATTTTTTCTTTTGTATTTTCAGTGTTTTTATCTTGGACTGTTAATGACGTACTGATATTCATATTACTATCCCTTTACTGACATAAAACTATGTCAGTAAAAAGATACTTATGATAATGTTGTCTTGCAATCAGGGCAGTACCCGTAAAAGATAGTGGAATGTCCAAGGACTTCTCCATTGAATCCTGCATTAGCAATAAGGTTAATATGATTAAGAGAATCTATTTTCATATCAAGATCAAATACTCTAGAACACTTTTTGCAAACAAAGTGATAATGAGGATTGGCGTTACCATCAAATCTATCACAACCGTCTCCACATGAAAACTTCATGATCTCGCCTTGTTCTACTAATAAATTTAAATTACGGTATACGGTGCCTAAACTAATGTTAGGATAGGCTTCCCTAATGCTCATATAAATGGTGTCGGCAGTGGGATGCTCTTTGGTATGAGCTAAATAATTCAAGATAGCTTCTCTCTGACGACTGTACTTTAGAGTTTTCATATACCACCTCCAGTAATAGTAACTATTATTAACTTATCACAACTCATTAGTAATGTCAAGGTATTACTAATAAAAATTATTATTTTATGGCATGATTAGAGGGTCAAAAGCCTCAGAACTTTTAAATGATGAATTTCGATGTATATACATTTGACATTCATCCCCCAACCTACCTTTGACTTTTGACCATCAATTATGGCATTAAGGCAATAAAATGATAAATGAAGACAAAGTGACAAATGCTTCCGCCTAAGCAGAACAAATGAAAAATCTCATGTGTACCAAAGTAAGGGTGTTTGCTATTAAATATTGGTAACTTTAATGCATAGATTAAACCGCCAATTGTATA
>CALDJN010000199.1 GCA_937901695.1 uncultured Anaerocolumna sp. | reverse complement strand
CATACTATTATTCAAGTAGATAAACATGGGCAAAATTGCATTATCTTATATCCTGGCTCAAATGGCTTAAATACTTTAGAGCATATAGGGGAAGTTCTTGATTATTTTGAAGAAGGAGATATGATTCTTCTACAGAATGAGATTAATTTATTAGATCAAATCATTGATAAGGCTTATCAGAAGAAGCTTAAGATTATACTTAATCCTTCACCTTTTAATGAAAAAGTGCAAGCCTGTGATTTGAGTAAAGTCTCATTATTTTTAATGAATGAAATTGAAGGTTATCAAATTACAGGAGAGAAAGAACCGGATAATATCCTTAAGGTTATGGCAGAAAAGTATCCAAGCTCTGAAGTAGTTTTAACCTTGGGTAAAGATGGGGCTATGTATAGTGGAAATGGAAAGAAATATTTTAGAGAAAGTTATAAGGTAAATGCTGTGGATACGACAGCAGCAGGGGATACTTTCACTGGGTACTATCTGGCTTCTGTAATAGAGGGAAAATCTATTGAAAAATCCCTTGAAATTGGTTCTCTTGCAGCCTCCATAGCAGTAACCAGAAAAGGTGCTACCAGTTCTATTCCTACAAAAAATGAAGTAGAAAATCGTCTTATGTAGTATTAACTGGTTTTGTCCAATATACTGTCAAAGAAAGCTGAAATTTGCGATATTTTAAAGTTCTCAAAGGGTTCCTATTCTAAATAATATGTGCTAATATATTTTATATGCAAAAGATTTTTGTATATTACTGATGAGAAGGAGTAAGGAAGGAGCAATCCATGGTAAAGCATCATAAGAGGAAGGCATTGTTATTAATGGAGATAAAATACCGATGGATAACTTACTATCAGAGGAAAATCAACAAAATGTTAGCATATGGATTTTCATTGAATAATCCTCAGTTAGTAAGTACATATTGCAAATATGAGAAACATATTTACAAAATATTTGAAATGAAAGAAAAATTTCAAAAAGAAACTGGTGAAAAAGTAGTTTTTTATCATAATTTTGAGCCAGCCAAGAAGGAAACTGGGGTTATGGATGTGTATTTGGAACAATTAAAGGTTTTCTTTTCTTTTAATGTTTCGAACCATAATTGACCTGATTTCTGGGAGCATCATAAGTATCGGCATTAATATAATCGATAATATAATACCGAATATATTTTGTACAATATTGAAAAGGATACCAGCAGTAGCAGTTGCTACTCCATATCCGATAATATACCCTTCAAAGATAAAGTATCCCAAAGTTACTATAACTCCACCACATATGCTTGCAAAAAAGATAGGTATTATCCTACTCTTTTTACTGGTGAAATAACGGGATAATAATTGATAGATAAGGCTTCCTGTTATGGCTGCAAGTGCTTTAATAATGAGGGTGGCTAGTGCAAAACTAGTATAGCCCGATAAAAGGTCAGCCAGCATGGAGCCAATACCAGCTGCAGCCCCTCCATATAAGGGACCAAGAATCATACCTGATACAAGTACGAATCCATCTCCTATATGGATATATCCAACAGGTGATGGAAATTCTATTATCATAGTTGAGATGCAGGTCATTGCAGCCATTAAAGCTGCAATGACTAATTTTTTTGTCTTTTCTGAATTCATATTGTCCTCCGTCTTTTCTTATTCGATTTTCCTACTTAAGTAGATTTGAATACTTTGATTTAGAAGATTAATCTAATCTAAATATTTTTCATTTATTATATTACGTATATACTTGCAGATACTATAAAACAAATTTGGCATTGTCTAAAGTACCAAAAACAATATATTTAAAAGTACCAGATAATAATTTAGTAATCCTTGACACTACAAAAGGATTGTGATACACTTTCAAGGAAACAAGGGGAGCCTAATGAATTAGGCTGAGAGTAAACTACCATAATGTTTTAACCCTGAAGTGAATGCAACTTCGTACCTGATCCGGATAATGCTGGCGTAGGGATGTATATTATAATTCTAAGATAGTTTATAATGTGAACCTTACAATGGATATATACAAAACCTTTCCGGTAATCGGGAGGGTTTTTTGTTTTTACAATATTAAAAAAGGAGAAAATAATATGAATGCAAGTGTAGCAATTCAAGTTTTACCACAAGTATCAAGTGATGGAGAAGTAATACGTATTGTAGATGAGGTAATTGATTATATTAAAAGTACAGGTCTAAACTATTATGTAGGACCTTGCGAAACAGCCATTGAAGGTGATTATGATCAGTTAATGGAAATCGTGAAAAACTGTCAATTAGTTGCTGTGAAAGCTGGAGCACCTAAAGTTTCTACTTATGTGAAGATAAGCTTTGCACCGGAGGGTGGTGTTTTAACCATTGATCAAAAAGTTACAAAACATCATAAATAAAGTATCACCCATTTTAGCCATAGCTATTATTTTAACAGTATGGCAGTTCCTGTCAGCTGCAGGCATTGTTCCCAAGTTTATGCTGCCTTCCCCTGCAGATGTGGTAGAAGCCTTTTTTAAGGATTTTAATCTTTTAATGTATCATGCAAAAACAACTTTAGTAGAGGCCTTCTTAGGGTTATCTTTGGGAATCTTACTTGGTTTTGTAGTAGCAGTTATAATGGATCGATTTGAAATAGCTTATAAAGCTATTTACCCCGTATTAATTATTACACAAACGGTTCCGACGGTAGCTATTGCGCCTTTACTGGTATTGTGGTTAGGTTATGGGATATTACCAAAGATTACTTTAATTATAATAACTTCATTTTTCCCAATCACAATTGGATTATTAGATGGTTTTAAATCCGCAGATCCAGATGCATTAAATCTATTAAAGGCTATGGGTGCAACCAGAATGCAACGATTTGCTCATATTAAATTACCAAGTTCCCTCGGCAATTTTTTCTCGGGACTTAGAATCTCTGTATCTTATTCTATCATTGGTGCAGTAGTAGCAGAGTGGCTGGGTGGTTTTAGCGGACTTGGTGTGTATATGACCAGAGTTAGAAAGTCTTATTCCTTCGATAAAATGTTTGCAGTTATATTCTTTATATCAGCAATAAGTTTACTGCTTATGTTGGGAGTCAGTTTGTTACAAAAAGCGGTAATGCCGTGGGATAGAGGACAGCATAAAACCAATTGAAAGAGGAATGAAAATAATATTCCAGTGTCCCTGTCTTAGATAGAGGGCAGCACAAAACCAATTGAAAGAGGAATGAAAATAACATTCTAGTGCCTACTGTCTTAGAAAGAGGACACCACAAAACCAGTTGAAAGGAACAGAATATGAAAAAAAATTTGTTTAAAATATTACTTACTGTGTTTTTAATCTTTACTTTAACAGCATGTTCAAGTAAATCGAAGCAGGAAGAAAGTAAAACAAAAGGACCAGAGACAACAGAAAATGGTACATCAGAAGATACATCCAGTGGTAAAAAAGAGAAAGTTCGTATTGTACTTGACTGGACGCCAAATACCAATCATACCGGTTTATATGTAGCACAGGCAAAAGGTTTTTTTGATGCTGCAGGTCTTGAAGTAGAGATTATGCAGCCACCAGAAGGCAGTTCAACGGCATTAGTAGGTGCAGGTGGGGCAGAATTCGGTATCAGTTTTCAAGACACCATCGCACCAACATTTGCATCTGATAATCCAATGCCTATTACAGCAATAGCAGCTATTATTCAGCATAATACTTCCGGTATCATATCTCTAAAGAAGTTAGGAATTGATTCTCCAAGGAAATTAGCAGGTCATTCTTATGCTACTTGGGATTCACCTATAGAACTTGCAATTATTAAGAAAATAGTTGAAGATGATGGTGGTAAATTCGAGGATGTAAAATTAATACCCAATACAGTAACAGATGTAGTAACCGCACTTCAAACGGATATTGATTCTATATGGGTTTACTATGCCTGGGATGGAATGGCAACAGAAGTCGCTGGACTGGAAACTAATTATTTAAATTTTGCAGATTACGGAACAGAATTAGATTACTATAGTCCTGTTATTATTGGAAATAATGAGTACATCGCAAATAACAAAGAAACAACAAAGAAATTCTTAGATGCTGTAAGACAAGGTTATGAATATGCCATTGAGAACCCACAGGATGCAGCAAATATTCTTGTTAAAGCCGTACCAGAACTGGATCCAGCTCTAATAAGCAAGAGCCAGGAATGGTTAGCAGGTCAGTATAAGGCAGAAGTGGAGCAATGGGGTTACATTGATCCTGCCAGATGGGATGCTTTTTACGCATGGTTATATGAGAACAAGTTAATCGAAAAAGAAGTACCAGCCGGTACTGGTTTTACCAACGAATTCTTATCAAAATAATCCCATTACTATAAATAAAACAAATATCTGAAATTAGTTACAGTTTAGCCACTCACTAAACTGTAACTAAAATTTATAAACGGAAACGAAAAATTTAACCTCATTAGGGAAGTCCTTTACAGAAATGCCGCGTAGTGGCAATGAGGGCATGAGCAAGTAGCGTAAACGGAATATCCGCTTTGACTAAAAAGTTTTTCATTTCATACTTCCCGATATGATGTCGCAAAGCGACATCTCAAATAATGGATGAAGAAGTTCGCCATGAGAATTCCAATGGATTTTTTTATTGGAGTTCTTCCTAGTGTGAAACTTAGAATTTCTTTTCACACTTCTATACGTAGAAAGGATATATCCATGGATAAGTTGACCACAAATCATATTTCAGTAAGCTATGATGGAGTGAATATCATAGAAGATATCTCTATCCAATTACATAATGGTGAAATTGTATGCCTCCTTGGTGTAAGCGGTGCAGGAAAGACAACCTTATTTAATGTTATATCTGGTTTATTAAAGCCTGATACGGGTAAGGTAGAATTAGATGGGGAAGATATAACCGGTAAAGCCGGTAAGGTAAGTTATATGTTACAAAAAGACTTGTTATTGCCTTTTAAAACCATCATTGATAATGTATCCTTACCTCTTATTATTGGTGGCTCAAAGAAAGCAGAAGCCAGAGCAGCTGCATCAAAATATTTTGAAGAATTTGGTCTTTCAGGTACAGAAAAGAAATATCCCCATCAGCTTTCTGGAGGCATGAGACAGCGTGCTGCCTTGCTTCGGACCTATCTTTTTTCTGATAAAGTAGCTTTATTAGATGAACCTTTTAGTGCGCTGGATACAATAACAAAAAGCAGCATGCACCAGTGGTACTTATCTGTTATGAATCAGATAAAATTATCAACCTTATTTATTACCCATGATATTGATGAGGCAATCCTTTTATCAGATAGAATCTATATGATGACTGGAAAACCAGGTAAAATAACGGAAGAAATCAGAATAAAGGTACCCAAACCAAGAAGCAAAGAATTTGTAGTAAGTGAAGAATTTATGAATTATAAAAGACAGATTCT
>CALDJN010000198.1 GCA_937901695.1 uncultured Anaerocolumna sp. | reverse complement strand
AGGACCAGATACTGTCCAGGAAGCTGACAATGAAGGTCCTGAAGATGTTGTAGAAGCAGAAAAAGATACTTCAAACGGGAAAGATGAAGACGATACGCTGACGGTAGCTATTGAGATGGATATAACAGCACTAGATCCGGCAGGACATAATGAGACAATTACGGCATATGTAACCAATATGATAACAAGCAGATTATTTACATATGATGAAGATATGAATACAATCCCACAGTTGGCCGAAGAGTGGGAATACCTTTCTGATACTGAACTAAAGATTAAGATTTTTGAAGGTGTAAAATTCCATGATGGTTCAGAAATGAAAGCTGAAGATGTAAAGGCTAGTATAGAGCGTGCAACTCAGATGCCAAAAGTATCATATGTAGTGAATCAGGTAGAAAAAGTAGATGTGATAGACGATTATACAGTAGTTATTAATACTAAAGTTCCATTTGCACCACTTATGGGTAATTTAGTACATCCAGGCTGTTCTATTCTATCAAAAAAACAAATCGACTCCGGAAATTTTGAAACAATAAATGGATCAGGACCTTACAAATTTGTTAGTTGGCAATCAGGTAATGAAATTGTATTAGAAAAATTTGATGATTATTTTGATAAAGATGGTGTTAGTGATTTTGAAAAATTAGTATATAGGGTAATTCCGGAGGGATCAAGTAGAACTATAGGATTAGAAGCAGGAGATGTTGATTTAGTTGTATCATTAGATACGAATGATTATAACAGGGTAAATGAAAACTCAGATTTAGTAATAATTGAAAAATTAGCTAATCATATTTGGTATTTAGCAATGAATGTAGAAAAAGAGCCATTTGATAATAAGTTGGTAAGACAGGCTATGAATTATGCAATAAATAAAGAGGATGTTCTCGAAGTTGCTCAAAATGGTCTTGGACGTACTTTGAATTCAATAACGCCTGACGAAATATTAGGGCATGTAAAAAATACTACGTATGAATATAATCCTGAAAAGGCAAAACAATTACTAGAACAGGCAGGGTATAAAGAAGGAGAGTTAGAAATAACAATAAATTCATATGGTGATGAAAAGGGAGGACCAGTTATTCAGGCAAATCTGTTAGATATAGGAATTGATGCAAAAGTAAATAATATGGACAGAGGAGCTTTTCTGGATTTAAATAATAGTGGTAACTTTCAATGTAGTTTAAATGGTTGGACTACCTCACCAGATCCAGATAGATTTTTTGCTTCTCTAATACATTCGGCTGGTGTAGGTACAAACAATGTAGCAAGATATGCAAATCCAGAGATGGATGCATTAGTAAGAAAAGGATCATCTACTATAGATGAAGCAGAAAGAGAAGTAATATACAATCAAGTCCATGAGTTAGCAATGGAGGATGCAATATGGGTACCACTATACAGCAAGGTTTTAGTAATGGGGGGAAGTGCAGATTATACTTATGATGGAGTATTGGATCCGATGTGGAATGTCAATTTCAATTTAGTACGAAAAAAATAAGACTGAAAATCAGAGTTTATACTGCATTTTATGAGATATTTATTACTTATGTTGGACATAATTTATGTCTTACATAAGTAATATTATTAAAAGTTAAATGCAGATATATGAGTTGGGAGGTAATGGTAATTATGATAAAGTATATAATAAGAAGAATGGCATCCATAATACCAGTAATAATAGGTATAACAGTACTAATATATTTTGTAATGAGTTTTAGCCCAGGCGATCCGGCAACTATGATGCTTGGAAGTGCAGCAACTCCTGAAGCCATAGACCAATTAAGAAGTGAACTGGGGTTAGACAAACCTGTTCTTGTACAGTATTTAAACTATATGAAGAGCTTAGTTAAAGGTGATATGGGAAGATCTTATATAACAAACAATACCGTTGTTAGCGAAATTATTTCAAGGCTTCCTGTTACACTAAAATTAGCCGTATTATCCATAGGTTTAGCAGTTATTATAGCAATACCTATAGGTATTATTTGTGGAGTAAAACCTAACACACTTATGGATGGGCTGAGCATGATTTTTACACTAATTGGAGTTTCTATGCCGGCGTTTTGGCTAAGTTTGATTATGATACTAATCTTTTCAGTTAGTCTTAAGTGGCTCCCGGCCGGAGGTTCTGATACCATGAAGCATTTCCTTTGGCTCTATGGCTATTATAGCTAGAACTATGAGATCATCTTTGCTTGAAGTTATAAGGCAGGATTATATTACAACGGCAAAAGCAAAAGGTGTACCGAAAAAAATGATAACAAGAAAACATGCTTTAAATAATGCTTTAATACCTACAGTTACTGTAATAGGCTTGGAAATGGGAACAAACTTAGGTGGAGCTGTGCTTACTGAAACAGTTTTTGCCATGCCGGGATTAGGTAGGCTTATTGTTGATTCCATAAAAAACCAAGATACACCTCTAGTTTTAGGTGGGCTTATAACATTTGCGGTATTTTTTAGTTTAGTAAATTTAGTTGTAGATATTCTATATGCGTTTATTGATCCTAGAATAAAGTCTCAGTATAAATAAAAATGATTGGAGGTATTGCAAGATGAGTGTAAGCGAGGAAGTTATTAAGAATAGCAAACCATATAAGAAACAGAGTCAAACGAAGGAAATATGGAGAAGACTTAAAAAAAATAGATTTGCTATGTTAGGATTGATAATATTAATAATGTTTGTTTTATTATCTATATTTGCAGATTTTATTGCAGATTATAAAGAAGTAGTTATTAAGCAAGATATAAAAAATAGGCTTCAACCCCCAAGTAGCGAACATTGGTTTGGCACAGATGAATTTGGCAGGGATATTT
>CALDJN010000197.1 GCA_937901695.1 uncultured Anaerocolumna sp. | reverse complement strand
ATAATATTGATCCAATTATGGGTCCGGTCTTGTTATTAAGTCTGGGAACGTTTACCGAACCCAACTTATTAATGGAACCGGACCTGATTTATATAATTTAATTAAAGTACTGAAAGGAGCTACACATATGCTAAATAAGAAATCTATAGACGATATTAACGTAAAAGGAAAAAGAGTTTTAGTTAGATGTGACTTTAATGTACCTTTACAAGACGGAAAAATTACAGACGAGAATCGTCTTGTTGCAGCACTGCCAACAATAAAAAAATTAATTAACGATGGCGGAAAAATCATCCTTTGCTCTCATTTAGGAAAGCCAAAGGGAGAACCAAAGCCAGAATTATCTTTAGCACCAGTAGCTGTAAGAATGGCTGAACTTCTTGGACAACCGGTTAAGTTTGCAGCAGATCCAACTGTAGTAGGTGATAATGCAAAAGCTGCCGTTGCCGCTATGAAGGACGGAGATGTCATACTTCTTGAAAATACCCGTTATAGAGCAGAAGAAACAAAGAATGGTGAAGAGTTTAGTAAAGAATTAGCCTCTCTTTGTGATGTATTTGTAAACGATGCATTTGGTACAGCACATAGAGCCCATTGCTCCAATGTTGGTGTAACACAATTTGTTGATACAGCTGTTGTAGGTTATTTAATGCAAAAAGAAATTGATTTCTTAGGTAATGCAGTAGATAATCCAAAGAGACCATTTGTAGCTATTTTAGGTGGTTCTAAAGTATCCAGTAAGATTTCAGTTATCAATAACTTATTAGATAAAGTAGATACTTTAATCATTGGTGGCGGTATGGCTTATACCTTCATGAAAGCATTAGGAGAAGAAGTAGGTAAATCTCTGCTAGAAGAAGATTATCTTGAATATGCAAGAGAAATGATGGATAAAGCAAAACAAAAAGGAGTTAACTTATTGATTCCTGTAGACACTGTTATTGCAAAAGAATTTTCTAATGATACAGAATACAAGACAGTAGGCCGCGGAGAGATTCCAGTTGATTGGGAAGGCCTTGATATCGGTGAAAAAACCCGTCAATTATACGCAGATGCGATTAAGGATGCTAAGACTGTAGTTTGGAATGGACCTATGGGCGTTTTCGAATTACCTAACTTTGCAAAAGGTACTATAGCAGTTGCTAAAGCACTTGCAGAAATCGATGCAACTACTATTATTGGTGGTGGCGATTCAGCTGCAGCTGTAAATCAATTAGGTTTTGGCGATAAGATGACTCATATATCAACAGGTGGCGGAGCTTCCTTGGAATTCTTAGAAGGTAAAGAACTTCCTGGTGTAGCAGCAGCTAATGATAAATAGTAATGAAATTCTAGCCTAATTCATCTTTGATGAATTTGAACTCAGAAACATGTTCTGTAACGGGAGGAGAAAAAGATGCGTAGAAAAATAATTGCAGGTAACTGGAAAATGAATAAAACTCCAAGTGAGACAGTTACATTAATCAGTGAATTAAAACCTTTGGTAGATAATAAGGATGTTGATGTTGTATTTTGTGTACCAGCTATATCACTTACAACAGCAATAGAAGCTGTTAAAGGTACTAACATACAAATAGGCGCTGAAAATATGCATTTTGAAGAAAGTGGTGCATATACTGGAGAAATATCTGCTAACATGCTAACAGATATTGGAGTAAAATATGTTATCATCGGACATTCTGAAAGAAGAGAGTATTTTGCTGAAACAAATGAAACAGTAAATAAGAAGGTATTAAAAGCATTTGAACATGGTTTAACTCCAATCGTATGTTGTGGCGAGACCTTAACTCAAAGAGAGCAAGGCGTAACCATTGACTTTATTCGTCAACAAATTAAAATTGCATTCTTAAATGTATCTGTAGAAAATGCTAAAAAAGCGGTTATCGCTTATGAACCAATCTGGGCAATCGGAACCGGTAAAGTAGCAACTACAGAACAAGCACAAGAAGTATGCAAAGCTATTCGTGAATGTATTGCAGAAATATATGATCAAGCTACAGCAGATGCTATCCGTATCCAATATGGCGGAAGCGTATCTGGAGCAAGTGCGGCAGAATTATTTGCTCAAGCAGACATTGATGGTGGTTTAGTAGGCGGAGCAAGCTTAAAACCAGACTTTGGAAAGATTGTAAATTATAATAAATAACCATTATAAATGTCATTCTGAGCCTGAAAGGCGAAGAATCTAAGTACCTAGAATCAAAGTACCTAGAATCAAAGTACAAAGAATCAAAGTACAAAGAATCAAAGTACCCAGAATAGATTCTTCCCATACATTAAACGAATTGATTCTCAATTTCTCAATCAGAACGACATTAAACTATCTTATATAGGGTGAATAACTCTATATAAGAATTTATTATACGATTTCCATTTAGAAGCATCCCAAAACTTCGGAAAAGGCATTCGTATATGGCATTTTCTGAAGTTTTTGATTAAGGCTTCTTATTGGAGTTTCGTATTAATCTCTTTTGTAGTACATTTTGACTTATGAAAGAAATTATGCTATTATGACTTGAAGTTCAAGGAACTTATGTAAATGAAAAGGAGTAATGATTATGAGTAAAAAACCAACGGTTTTGATGATATTAGATGGTTATGGATTAAATGAAAAAAAAGAAGGTAATGCAATTAAATTAGCGAATACACCAGTTATGAATAAGCTTATGAAAGAATATCCATTTGTACGAGGTAATGCCAGTGGAATGGCAGTCGGTCTTCCGGAAGGTCAGATGGGTAATTCAGAAGTAGGACATCTAAACATGGGTGCCGGTAGAATTGTATATCAGGAATTAACCAGAATTACAAAGGAAATTCAAGACGGAGATTTCTTCAAAAATGAAGCCTTATTAACAGCAATTAATAATTGTAAGAAAAATAACTCTGATCTTCACTTATACGGATTACTATCGGATGGTGGTGTACATAGCCACATTACTCACTTATTTGCTTTATTGGAATTAGCAAAAAAAGAAGGATTAACCAATATCTACGTACATGCATTTTTAGATGGCAGAGATACACCTCCTGCATCAGGAAAAGGTTTTGCTGAGGAACTAACCCATAAGATGAAAGCTATAGGTGTTGGTAAAATTGCTACTGTTATGGGCCGTTACTATGCAATGGACCGTGATAACAGATGGGATAGAGTGGAAAAAGCTTATAACGCCATGGTATTAGGCAAAGGTGAAACTGCATCCTCAGGAGTTGAAGCAATACAACAATCCTACGATGCTGGTAAAAATGATGAATTTGTCCTGCCTACAGTTGTTATGGAAAATGGAAAACCGGTTGCCACCATTAAAGAAAACGATTCTATTATATTCTTTAACTTTAGACCAGACCGTGCAAGAGAAATCACCAGGGCATTCTGTGATGAGAAGTTTGATGGATTTAAGAGAGAAAAGGGAAGATTCCCACTAACTTATGTATGTTTCTCAGAATATGACGTAACTATTGATAATAAAATAGTTGCTTTCCATAAAGTATCTATAGATAATACTTTTGGACAGTTCCTAGCGGCTAATCATAAAACACAGTTAAGACTTGCTGAAACAGAAAAATACGCTCATGTTACTTTCTTCTTTAATGGAGGAGTAGAAGTTCCTAATGAAGGTGAAGAAAGAATATTAGTAAAATCACCAAAAGTTGCAACTTATGATTTACAACCGGAAATGAGTGCATTTGAAGTAGCTAAAAACCTTGTAGATGCTATTAAATCTCAAAAGTACGATGTTATTATTATAAACTTTGCAAATCCTGACATGGTAGGTCATACTGGAGTTCAGGACGCTGCTATTAAAGCGGTTGAAGCAGTGGATCAATGTGTAGGAATGGCATATGATGCATTACTTTCTGTAGATGGGCAAATGTTTATCTGTGCAGATCACGGCAATGTAGAACAATTAGTAGACTATAACAGTGGTGAGCCATTTACTGCACATACAACCAATGATGTACCATTTATATTAGTAAATTATGACAAAGAGTATACTTTAAAAGAAGGCGGATGCTTGGCTGATATTGCACCAACTTTAATTGAAATGATGAATATGACTAAACCTGCAGAAATGACAGGAAAGTCTTTATTAGTAAGAAAGTAATCGGAAAATAAGGCGGGGCGGTCTAAGCTAACGAGGGTAAGGCATATAAAAGGGAAATGGGATGCCACAGGCTGAACGGCGACCTTTGATTTTCGACTTGTACAAAAAGTAGTTGAAATCTTTGGCTTAGTATGGTAGAATTACCTTTAGCTTTAGGAGGTGTGATGATGGATATTCTGAAAGTGGTCGTAACAGTTATTTACGTCCTTGTTTGTATAGCATTAGTAATCGTAGTTTTAATGCAAGAGGGCAAAACAACAGGTTTAGGTGCTATTGCAGGCGGTGCTGCTGAAACCTACTGGGGTAAGAATAAAGGACGTTCTATGGAAGGTGCTTTGGAGAAATTTACAAAAGGCCTTGCTGTAGCATTTATTGTTCTTTCCGTGGTACTTAATTTACTTAAATAATGAGACAAAATAAAGCACTCTACTATGTGGAGTGCTTTTATTACTTTAAAGTTTACTAAGCAAACTCTTTTTTAAAATATCCTGGAGGATTTGTATTATTTATAGGAGAATTATGGTATACTACACTATAAACAGGTAATCCTCGGTCCTTCTGTAACTGTATCAGAGGGGAATTATGGTATACTACACTATAAACCATTAGTAATATATTCGTTTTAAGTAATTTAACTTGAAGATTTGGAGGTTATATGGACAGTTTAATATTAAATGAGAAGAAAAAAATTCTCTTAGAATTTATAAATAGCAAAGAATATAAACCAATGAAATTTAAAGAATTATGCAGTATTTTACAAGTACCACGTTCTGAAAAACAGGATTTAAAAGAAGTTTTGTTATCCTTACAGGATGAAGGCAAAATACTGGTAGATGTGAAAGGCAATTATAAAGCAGCAGAGGAGAACACCAAAATAGGGATATTCTCTGGAACCCAGAGAGGTTACGGATTTGTCATTGTAGAAGGTGAAGAAGATGATATCTTTATTCCAGAAACTAGTACAAACGGCGCATTTCACAATGATAAAGTATTAGTCAGCGTAAAAGGTGAAAAAATAGGAAAAAGAAGAGAAGGCGAAGTTGTCCGTATTATTGAAAGGGGAAATACCACAGTTGTTGGCACCTTTCAAAAAAGTAAGAATTTTGGCTTTGTAGTGGCTGACAACCAGAAGTTTGGTAAAGATATATTTATTCCAATGGAGCATACCAAAGGCGCAGTTAATGGTCATAAGGTGGTTGTTAAAATAACCAATTTTGGCGATAACGAGAAAAATCCAGAAGGAAAAGTAGTTGAAATTCTTGGACATATAAATGATCCGGGAGTTGATATATTATCAATCGTTATGGCATACAACTTGCCTATGGAATTCCCTGAAGGAGTTATGAAACAGGTAGAATCTATTCCAGATGAAGTGAATTCCAAGGATATGGCAGGAAGAAAAGATATCCGCCATCTTCAAACTGTTACTATTGATGGGGAAGATGCAAAGGACTTAGATGATGCCATAACCATATCAAAAGAAAATGACAGATATCGTTTAGGAGTTCATATTGCTGATGTAACCAACTATGTTACTGAAGATTCACCACTGGATAAAGAAGCAGTAAAACGAGGAACTAGTGTGTACTTGGTAGACCGGGTTATTCCTATGCTTCCTCATAAATTATCAAATGGAATATGCTCATTAAATCAAGGAGCAGACCGTTTAGCTCTTAGCTGTTTTATGGATATCGATGAAAAGGGAAATGTAGTAGGACATGAAATAGCAGAAACAGTTGTCAATGTTAACCGAAGAATGACTTATACCAGTATAAAGAAAATCTTAGAAGATCATGATGAAGAGGAAATGAAAGAATATGAAGAATTAGTTCCTATGTTTGAATTAATGAAAGAACTTGCAGAAATACTTCGTGAAAAAAGAAGGAAACGTGGTTCTATCGATTTTGATTTTCCGGAAAGTAAAATTCTATTAGATAAAAAAGGACACCCCATTGATATAAAACCATATGAAAGAAATACAGCGACTAAGATTATTGAGGATTTCATGTTACTTGCAAATGAAACCATTGCAGAAGATTTTTTCTGGCAGGAACTACCTTTCCTTTATCGTAGTCATGAAAAACCGGATTCAGAAAAAATACAGCAATTAGGTATTTTTATAAATAATTTTGGATACAGCATTAAAATTGGGCAAGATGAGATACATCCTAAGGAGTTGCAAAAACTATTGGTAAAAATTGAAGGCACTCCGGAGGAAGCACTTATTAGCCGTTTAACCCTCCGCTCCATGAAACGGGCGAAATACACCACAGAAAGTGACGGGCATTTTGGGCTGGCTACCAAGTATTATTGTCATTTTACATCTCCAATCAGAAGATATCCAGATTTACAAATTCATCGAATCATTAAGGAGAATATTCGTGGGGGCTTAAGCGAGAGAAGAATAAAGCATTATAGCAGAATACTACCTGACATTGCAAGACAAACCAGTTCAACCGAACGCCGCGCTGATGATGCAGAACGAGATGTAGAAAAACTTAAGAAAGTTGAGTATATGAGTGATTTTATAGGCCATACTTTTGATGGAGTAATCTCTGGAATTACCTCCTGGGGGATGTATGTGGAACTACCTAATACAGTAGAAGGTATGATTAAAGTTGCTGATTTACTAGACGATTATTACATCTACGATGAAGGAACCTATTCCATGATTGGGGAACACACCAAGAGGACCTTTAAATTAGGTCAAAAGATTACTGTAGAGGTGATAGGAACCGATATGCTTATGAAAACAATTGACTTTGCTCTGGTAGATTCAGATTAGTTTTGGAAAAGTTATTAATTTATTTTTATAGAAGGCTGTTGTAAAATAGCCTTATGGGAGGATATATGTCCAAGGATAGTATTAAAATGGTTGCTAATAATAAAAAAGCAAGATTTGATTATTTTATAGAAGATACCTATGAAGCAGGAATTGTACTACATGGTACAGAGGTAAAATCCTTGCGTATGGGAAAGTGTAGTATAAAAGAAGCCTATATCCGTATAGAAAACGGGGAGGTATATGTATATAACATGCATATCAGCCCTTATGAAAAAGGTAATATATTTAACAAAGATCCTTTACGTATTAAAAAACTGTTACTTCATAATTATGAAATCAATAAAATTATGGGTAAGATTGCCCAAAAGGGGTATACCCTTGTTCCTCTTACTGTTTACTTTAAAGGAAGCCTCGTGAAGGTAGAAATAGGCTTGGCAAAAGGCAAAAAGCTGTACGATAAACGTGAAGATATAGCTAAAAAAGACCAGAGAAGAGAAGCGGAAAAAGAATTTAAAGTGAAGAATTTATATTAATATAATAAAAGGTATTAATATAATAAGAGGTATTAATATAATAAGAGGTATTAATATAAGAGATATTAATATAATAAGAAGTATATAGAATAAGAAGTATTAATATAATAAGTAGCTTTACTCATAAATAGAAAGTTAATGTAAAAATCATACGTTAAAAAAAGATGTCATTCTGAGCCGTAGGCGAAGAATCTCTCTATATACAGGGACAGAGATTCTTCGCCCAATTCAGCTA
>CALDJN010000196.1 GCA_937901695.1 uncultured Anaerocolumna sp. | reverse complement strand
TTTTCTAAGTTTATCATAGTGACTTTATAAAGTCACTATGATAAACTTAGAAAAAATTAGAATGGAGATGAAATATGTTTGAAGGTTTAGTATCCGCACATAGCGTGAGTTTTATTTTCGTATTTTTAGAAGGCATTGTTTCTTTTTTCTCTCCTTGTGTCATACCGCTAATACCAGTTTATATAAGCTACTTAGCCGGAAATGCCAAGAAAGAAAGTGAAGATGGAATTATTACATATGAAAGGAAGAAAGTATTTTTCCATACTCTATTTTTTATACTAGGTATATCTTTTGCATTTTTTATCTTAGGAATGTCTTTTACAGCTTTAGGAAAATTCTTTAGTAGTAATAAAATGTTATTTACCAGAATCGGTGGTATTCTTATTATTATTTTAGGCTTATTTCAACTAGGAATTTTTGATTTTTCTTTTTTACAAAGAGAACGAAAGATTCATATTAACTTAGACAATAAGAATGTAAATCCATTAATGGCATTTGTCATGGGATTTACGTTTAGTTTTGCTTGGACTCCATGTGTAGGGCCGGCATTATCCTCAGTACTAATTATGGCTTCTGGTGCAAAAACAAGTTTAGTTGGTAACATGCTTGTATTAGTGTATGCTTTAGGATTTGTACTTCCATTCTTATTGCTAGGGTTATTTACAACTCAAGTATTAGATTTCCTAAAGGAGAAGAAAAATCTGCTTAAGTATACCATCAAAGCAGGTGGAATTATTTTGATTCTAATGGGAATTATGACATTTACCGGATGGATGAATGGAATTTCAAGCTATATCAATTCCTTTACTGTTAGTCAGCAAAATAATAGCAATGCAGCCGATAATGATATAGGGAGTAATGGTGCAGATTCTACTCAGACCAAGGAAAATAGCTCAGCTACTAAGGATAATACATCGAAAAATAATGTAAAAACAGAAGAAGATACATCAATTCCTAATCAAAAAACAGA
The DNA here is from genome assembly GCA_937901695.1 of uncultured Anaerocolumna sp. Taxonomy (GTDB): domain Bacteria; phylum Bacillota; class Clostridia; order Lachnospirales; family Lachnospiraceae; genus Anaerocolumna. The sequence goes on along the minus strand of CALDJN010000196.1, from coordinate 2,966 downwards.
AGAAGAAACTTCAATTCCTAGTCAAAATGGGGATGAGGATACATCAATTTCTAGCCAGAATACAGAAGATTCTGCTGAAAATACTGAAAATGCAGAAAATCCGGATAGTGAAGAAAAACCAGAATTTCCTCCAGCATTTGACTTTACTTTGACGGATCAATATGGCAATACTCATACTCTTTCAGATTATAAAGGCAAAGTTGTATTCTTAAACTTTTGGGCTAGCTGGTGTAAACCCTGCCAAAAAGAGATGCCAGACATTGAAGAGTTATATCAGAAATATAACTTAAACCAAGACGAAGTAGTATTTTTGGGAGTTGCCAATCCTAAAAGTAAAGAATATCCTAATAATGCAGATGATAAGAAAGATGATATTTTAGCATTCCTGGAGAAAAAAGGTTATACTTTTCCAACTGTATTTGATGAAACCGGGGAAATATCCATGAACTACTATATAACAGCCTTCCCCACTACATTCATGATAAATAAAGAGGGGAATGTGATAGGTTATATACCTGGTATGATGACCAAAGACATTATGGAAAGTGTCATAGATCAAACCATAAAATCCACTGAATAACTACGAAAGATACCATTTGCTTTATAGAAGCAAGTAAATAAAAGGAGTAAATTGAATGAAAAACTTATATAACCTGCCTTGCAATGTAGCACAGACTTTAAATATTATAGGAGACAAATGGACTTTACTAATATTGCGTCAAATTATGATAGGACATAAAACTTATAAAGAAATGCAGGAAGGTTTAGATGGTATTCCCAGTAATTTATTATCAGAACGATTGAAATGTTTAGAAACCGACGGCTTAATAACAACCCAGTTATACCAAAATCATCCGCCACGTTATGAATATTTGCTTACAGACAGTGGAAAAGATTTAGGTGATATATTTTATAGTATTATTATGTGGGGCGAAAAACATCTGAAAGTATGCTATAAACAATTAACTCATTCGGAATGTGGGCATAAGATTGTACACCAATACTTTTGTCCGCATTGTAACAAGGCAATTAGTGAAGATGAAATCAATGCTTGTGCGCCTTAGGATACAATTAATGAAGATAAAATCAGTGTCATTCTGAGCGCAGCGAAGAATCTCATATAAGTATGATTCTTCACTGCGCTTAGAATTATAATGCTTAATAGCACCATAATGAATGAAAGGGATTCTTCCCAAATTCAACTTCGTTGAATTTATGCTCAGAATGACACATATAATTTGCAATATCCCTTTTTAAGTATGAACATATCTGTTATAACACATTATGTAACCTAGTTACAGAAAAGGATTAATAAAAGTTCTATTATTAATACAAAATTATAAATAATTAGGATAAAATTACTACTAATTAGTAAGCTAAAGTTAAATGCAGATATATTTAAGGAGGATATTAGGATGTTTGGATTGTTTAAAAGCAGTGATGTAAAGAGAGTTCATGTAAATGATATGGATGATTTAATCGGAAAAGTAGATTTAATTGATATTAGAGAACCATATGAATATAAAGGTGGAACATTAAGAACGGCAAAAAATATACCAATGATGGAATTAATATCAGGGGCTAACAAGTATTTAAATAAAGATAAAACTTATTATATTATGTGTCAGTCTGGCAGTAGAAGCAGACATTGCTGCAATACACTTAGCAAACAAGGTTATGATGTGGTAGACGTGGCTGGTGGATACGGTTCTTATGCAGGGAGCAAAAGAAAATAAGTGAATAAATACCGGCAAGATACCACAAGCTGAGCGGTACCAGTAAGACAGAACTTGTCAAAATGGTATAAATTTTGACATTGGTTTTTCTAGAATTTAGTTCCAATAACATATTTTTTGCATATAGTATCTTAGATATATTTATCTATTAACTAGAAAGGAATTAATATGCAAAGATATGTTGTTCAGTCATTAGAATTACACCTGTTCTTCTCAAGAATAATGAAAGAGCATTCCTTATTCCTACAAGGTGGTTTCGTACAAAAAGATGAAGACTTTATAAAAGAAGCTGATTTCTTTAGATGTTCATTCGAAAGACTATTACGTGATGTAGTAATATTAAGTGATGGAATTGTACGCTGCCCTGTATTAAAATCTGGAGAAATTGTAACCGAATTTACCTGTAGTGCGGAAAAACATACAGAAAAATTAACTGGAATACCAATTGACAGCAAAATAACTTTATTGGAAGAAAAATTAAGATGCGATAGAGATGTACGCATTACTTCAAATATTGCAGGACAGGTCAGAAAAATTAATCGGGAAGCTATAAAACTATTAAATGGGTTGATTAAGCTAAAAGAAGATATATTATGCAGAGTATTAAAATGTGAAATGTATACTTTTAATTATCCTCTATTAATTGAGCATATATTACGAGAGGCGAAGCTTTACCGTTCCTTTGTCATAGCATTGGAACATGGTCAGGATATTGATAACAGGGATATAAGAGATGATGAATTATTCTGGAATCAAATCATGATGGAACACTCTTTGTTTATTAGAGGATTATTAGATCCTACAGAAAATAAATTAATAAAAGCTTCCAATGAATTTGCAAAAGAATTTGAAGAACTTCTTGAAGAAGCAAAGTGTGCCACTGATGAAACAATAGAAAGCATTACCAATGAAACCATTAAGAAAACCCAGCAATTACGTGACTTTAAAGCAGCTGGTACAAAGGGAATCGATTGTTGCGAGATACGATCCATTATATTACCGCTGCTTGCAGATCATGTATTAAGGGAAGCAAATCATTATCTAAGGTTATTACGATGCTAATATCCACGTTTATAAGACCGTGGTAACCCCTAATCCCACGTCATTCCTACCTGTCATTCTGAGCGAAGCGAAGAATCTGATTTTAAAATGAGATTCTTCGCTTCCTTCAGAATGACAGCTTACAGCAACTTTTGCACTAGGAATGGCAGGATAGATTCTTCACTGCGT
>CALDJN010000195.1 GCA_937901695.1 uncultured Anaerocolumna sp. | reverse complement strand
CCATGCCGCACGAGGGTAACAGATGCAAAGCATCTGCGGTAGCAAAATCAATCATATGCACCACCTTATCCTGTAAAGCATAAATTGAGTCATTACAAAAACCCAATTAGCACTTTCTGAGTTCTCAACACCCTTCAGGCAAAGCGTCCTGTTTAATGCGATAACTTTTTAATAAGCTAACTTTTTCTTTAGTGAACCAGAAATATATGATATAATATTTTTACTTAAAAGATTAACCCAATTCATAACTTAAATTAAATATATAGAAAAGAGGATTATCATGAAACAAATTGCTAGTTTTACTATTGATCATATGAAATTATTAAGGGGTATTTACGTATCCAGAAAGGATAAAGTAGGTGCAGAGGTGTTAACTACCTTTGATATCCGCATGACAAGACCTAATTTTGAACCAGTCATGAATACCGCTGAAATTCATACTATAGAGCATCTGGCTGCCACTTTTTTAAGAAATCACCCAGATTATGCAGATAAAACTATATACTTTGGGCCAATGGGTTGTAGAACCGGATTTTATTTAATTTTAGCAGGTGATTATCAATCCAAAGATATTGTACCTCTTCTAATAGAAATATTTGAGTTCATCAAAGATTTTGAAGGTGAAGTTCCCGGTGCTTCTACGGAAGGCTGTGGCAATTATTTAGATATGAATTTAAATATGGCAAAATACCTGGCTAAACGATTTTTAAATGAAATACTGTATATAATAACTGAGGATAATTTAATTTATCCTAATTAGGTATAACAGTACCCATGTTTCGTCATATAATATTTTATAGGTAGAATTATTACATCTGGTTTAATCCAATGAAACGAGTTGTAATAAATTCTATCCGAATGAATATAGTATAATGATAAAGAAGAAATGGAGAAGTCATGGATACCACCTATAATTTAACGGATAAAAACAATGAAGCCTCTAGAAAAAGTGGGATTTCTCATGTAGTGGACATATTAAAAGCAGCATTTCCATATCTTGATAGCGATTCCCAACAATCCGTTGATCTTTTTGTAAAGACAGGTGAATTAATTACAACGGTAACAGAGTTAAACCATAGTCATCCCGTTGCTTCCTTAAGTGTGCGTAAACAGTCTATCGATTTAGAAGCACTGTTGACTAGCGTTAGAGAAGTTTGTTATCCCCGTGAAAGGGAATTTATAGATACCATTCTTAATATGTTCAAAGCAAAAAACTTATACCAAACTTATGTAACTTTAAGTCAGGTAATGGCTTCTCAATCACAGGAAACAGAAAACTTTGAAGGTTCCGAAAACGGCTCAGGTACTGATTATTCCAGTAATTTAGGTAACATGTTTGGTATGAATGGAAATCCTGCTATGATGGATATGTTGGCATCCATGTTAACGCCAGAACAAAAGGATACATTTGATAATCTTAGTATGATTTTAAATAGCATGCCAACATAAACACCTATCTTAATTTAATTATTAGTGATTATAACATCTTTTCGCGCATATATTTATAGAAATGATATGAGAAAAGGGGGAGTTATGAAAGATTTATCTTGGATGAACCATCCTGCTATAAAAAATATTGACCCTAGAAAGTTAGCATTTATTACACAATTTGTCAATGAAACAGAAGGAAAACCAGTAGAGAAAGCCTTACCAGTTCTTATGGCTACCAATGCCAAAATGAAAGCAATGGGATTGACCTTTACCCAGCAGGAATCTGATTTAATGACAGATATTTTAACAAGAGATTTATCGGAAGCAGATAAAAAGAAAATTGAAATGGTTAAAATGATGATGGCAAATAGAAAGTAACATGGTGCCAATAACTTGGTGCCTAACTTGGTGCCTGGCACCATAACAAAACGGTGCCTGACACCAAACTGGTAATGTTTCTTCAAAAATGACAACTGGTAAAAAACTATGAAAGAACAGAATAAAAAATAAAACGGTGCCTGAGCCACAAGAAATTGTAGATTCAGGCACCGTTTTAGTGGTACCAAATTGTAGTACCAAGCATCATTTTTGGTGCCAGGCACCGTTTTACCTTTTGGGTGTCAGGCACCGTTTTATCAAGAAATTATGGTATCAGGCACCGTTTTAGGCACCGTTTTATCATTGTGGTGCCAGGCACCATTTTGTTATTTCATAACAATATTTACAATCTTTCCTGGCACATAGATTTCTTTTATAATGTTTCCAGTTAATTTATCAGCTATTGCTTCTTTTGCTTTGGTAATTGCTGCATCTTTTGCTTCATCAACATGAATCATGACTACTTCTTTTGTCTTTCCATTAATCTGAACGGCTATTTCTATTTCAGAATCTTTCATCTTTTCTTCGTCATGTTCTGGCCATTTTTCTTTGAATACGCTTTCAGTATGGCCTAATTGTGACCACAATTCTTCTGCTACGTGAGGGATAAATGGAGCCAGCAGGATGACTGCTGTTTCAAGAGTTTCTTTGTCAATTCCACCCTGAGACTTTACTATATCATGGAATTTATTATTGTATTCCATAAATCCGCTGACAACAGTATTTAAGCTAAAAGACTCTAAACGGGACGTAATGTCATAAATCATCTTATGTCTGGTTTTAATCATTTCATCTGTTGCTTTGATACCTTTATCCTTGTTATCAAGTACCAGGTTCCAGAAACGGTTAATAAAACGGTATACCCCATCAATTCCTCTGTCATCCCACTCTGAATCTAATTCTGGCGGTCCTACAAATAATTCATAAAGTCTTAAAGAATCACAGCCATAATTTCTTACTAAATCATCTGGCGAAACTACATTTCCCTTTGATTTACTCATCTTAGCACCATTTTTACCAATCATACCTTGATTAAATAATTTGGTAAATGGCTCATCAAAGTCTATAACACCAATGTCATTTAAGAACTTCGTGTAGAATCTGGAGTAAAGTAAGTGTAATACAGCATGTTCTACACCGCCAATATACATATCTACCGGTAAATATTTTTCTGCCTTTTCTTTGGATACTAATTCTTCTTTATTCTTACTATCTACATATCTTAAGAAATACCAGGAAGATCCAGCCCATTGTGGCATAGTGTTAGTTTCCCTCTTAGCAGGAGCACCACAAACAGGACAAGTTGTATTTACCCATTCATGAATATCAGCAAGTGGTGATTCGCCTGTTCCAGTTGGCTGATAACGATCTACTTCTGGTAATAACAATGGTAATTCTTCCTCTGGTACAGGAACTGCTCCACAGTGTTCACAATGTACAATAGGAATCGGTTCTCCCCAATAACGTTGTCTGGAGAATACCCAGTCACGTAATTTATAGTTAGTTGTCTTTTTACCAATACCCCTTGATTCCAATATGCCAGGAATATCACGTTTTGCATCATCAGATTTCATTCCATTAAATTCACCGGAATTAATCATTACGCCAGGTTCCGTATACGCTTCTGTTAAATTTGGATTTTCTACTCCATCTTTTGCAATTACTTGAATAATAGGAATATTAAACTTCGTTGCAAAATCAAAGTCTCTGTCATCATGGGCAGGTACGCACATGATTGCTCCGGTGCCATAATCCGCTAATACATAATCTGAAATCCAGATTGGAACTTTTGCCTGATTTAAAGGATTGATTGCGTATCTTCCTGTAAATACACCAGTTTTATCTTTATCCTGCAAACGGTCTACAGATGACTTCATGGAGGATTTAAAGATGTACTCCTCTACTGCAGCTTTTTGGTCTGGAGTAGCTAATTTTGCAGCCAATTCATGTTCCGGTGCTAATACCATAAAGGTTGCCCCATATAAAGTATCTGGTCTGGTTGTATAAACCTTCACCTTTTCATCGGTACCATCTACTGCAAAATCAATCTCAGCTCCGTAACTCTTGCCAATCCAGCCAGACTGCATCTTCTTAACTTTTTCTGGCCAGTCTAATTTGTCCAAATCATCTAATAAACGGTCAGCGTAAGCAGTTATTTTTAACATCCATTGCTTTAGGTTTTTCTTTGTTACTGTTTCACCACAACGTTCACAACAGCCATTTACAACTTCTTCATTTGCTAAACCTGTTTTACAGGAAGGGCACCAGTTAATTGGCATTTTCTTTTCATATGCAAGGCCTGCTTTAAACATCTTAACAAAAATCCATTGTGTCCATTTATAGAATTCAGGGTCCGTTGTGTTTACTTCCATATCCCAGTCATAAATTGCTGAGATTTCGTTAATTTGTCTCTTAATATTTGCAACATTTTCTGCTGTTGATTTTTTAGGGTGAACACCCATCTTAATTGCATAGTTTTCTGCTGGTAAGCCAAATGCATCCCAACCCATTGGATGAATAATGTAAAAGCCTTTCAAAATCTTATATCTGCTCCAAACATCACTGATTACATAACCTCTCCAATGCCCAACATGAAGGCCGCTTCCCGATGGATATGGGAACATATCCAAGCAGTAATATTTTGGTCTTTTCCCATCGTTTACATTAACCGGGTTTGATTCCCAGTTCTTGCGCCACTTTTTTTCAATTTCTTTGTGATTATATGGTGTAGCCATAATGTAATCCTCCTATTTCATATTAAATAAAGTAAGAGTCTGACTTTTCAGACTCTGGCGCTGGCGCGCCGTAACTTTGGTGACATCTCTTTCCTATTGCATAGGATTCTTCGCCCTTGGGCTCAGAATGACAATTGGGATTCTTCGCCTTTGGGCTCAGAATGACAGTCAAGATTTTTCACCTCTTGGGCTCAGAATGACAGTCAAGATTCTTCACCTCTTGGCTCAGAATGACAGTTTAGATTCTTCGCCTTTGGGCTCAGAATGACAACAAAAAACCTTTTCGCCTCTAAAAATAGAGACGAAAAGGTTCGATTCCGTGGTACCACTCTAATTCGTTTTAAATAATTAAAACGCTCTCGTAATTTCTATAACGGGAATTCCCGCCCCAATCTACTCATAGTATAAATGAATACTTTGTAATACCTAATTACTAATTAATACTTTATAATATCTGATTATTAATTAATAGAATGCCACAGGCCGAACTGTAACAATAGGATAAATACTATTTCAATTAAGGAACTCCAAGGCGAGTTGGGAGATATTCACCACTGTCTTACACCAACCGACAGCTCTCTTTAGATGCATTTTCTCTTAATACTCCTTTTCACAGTTGCTATCTATTCGATTACGATTTATTGTATCTCAAATGGTTTGCTTTTGTCAAGGGATTATATTTTTTATCATTTTTTTGTTTTATCTCAGTCAGAAAGCTGAACTGTAACTTTTTATATTTTTTTTGGATTTCAATAAAATAATAATATCATAATATTATTTACCTTCCATTATTAAGATTATCTATTTCTCTGTAAAGTACGAAATAACACTTATATAACCGCCATCTGTATTAGGAACCAAATATGTTACTTTGCACTTTCCATTTGCCATATCACCAATCTGAATTTCAACTTGGCTGGTACAATCTCCATCATTATTTGATGCGGTGATTCCATCCATGGCTAATTCATTGGTTATCTCAGTTCCTAGAGGCACTTCCTTATTTGTAACACCTTCTATTCTAGCGTCACTAAAATAAGTAAATTGTACCGTAATACTTGTTTTATTTCCTGCTTTGTCTTTTACATGGTAAGAAACATAATAACCATAGTCAATGTTTGTTCTTACATTAATTACAACATCTTCAACGGACAACTTAGTTAAATTATCACTTACGGATAGATTTTTTGCTGCTAATTCCTTGATACCATTTACACCTGAATGAAGCTCTTTTAAAGTAATTTCTTTATGGTCGATTCCACTTATTACAGGTGCTTCATCATCTATATAAACGGTAGCTGTCTCTGTAGTAGTGCAATCATTCTTTGTTACGGAATATACAATTGTATAAGTCTTTTTCGTATCCTTTATGATTTCAACTTCAATATCATTAAGTGATATTTGCTTTTTCCTAACAGAAGCACTTACACCTTGCAAAGCAAAATTTCGATTTATTACTATATCACTTGTTACATAGCGGTCTGTAATACCTTCTAATACAGGCTCAAAAGATCCCTCTTTCACCGTAATAGTAACTTCTTTCTTCTTCATTCTTCCAAGGGCATCTGTAACATAATAAATAATATTATATTTGCCTGCTTTATGATTATCAACCTTACCCTTTACTTTTAACTTAGAAGTTATATCGGTGCCAGTTGTAGAGGTAGCAGTCACACCTTTTAATAAATTAATTTCGGCACCCCATTCTATGGTTTGATTCTTTGCACCCTTAATATCTGGTGCTTTTTTATGAAATGGATTATCTTTATTAGGATCTGTTGGATCCCATCCAGTTCCAGCCGGCAGCTTAATTGTTTCTGGTTTACCTAAAGGTCCTGGATTTTTATCATTATATATCTCTACTGTGGTTCCAACAGGACAATTATCATATATCCATTTGACATCCTCAACAGTTAATCGGATACATCCATGAGAAGCTGTAGTTCCTAATTTATTGTATTGTGTTGAAGATAAGGTAGAAGGATCCATCTTATAATACCAAACAGAATGGAACAGAATTCCTTTCACAATTCGTGTTGAATATTGTCCCCACACATCGCCCATTAGCAGCTTCCATCTGTATTTTTCTAAGGTATTATATGTACCTAAGGGAGTTGCCCAACCGGCAGAACAGACCATGGCTTTCACTGGAACCGTATATTTTCCATTCTTATCTTTTTCATAAATAGTAATACAGTTTTGTTGCTTATTCACTTTTATATAATAGGGACTATTATTTTGGGCTGATACAGTTGTGACTTTCATAACAGATAAGCCAAAAATAAGAAATCCAAACATAAGCAGCATCATTGGTATATGTTTCTTTATTATTCTCTTAAACATCCACACTCTCCTTATTCCTTATTTAAGACAAATATAACTTGTCAAATCAGTGTATGAAATAAATACATGTAAAATACATTAAAAAAGTTTTGTGTTATTCCTGTGTCACTTTTATTTCAAAAGTGTTAAAGAACAATGAAGTAAATACTCGAAAATTGAGCCTGTACAGCTTCATATGAGTTGCAGTTCAGCCTGTGGCATCCCACAAGTTAAACTACAACTCATATCTCACTTAAAGTACTTACATTGGTTAAGCAGAAAACTGGCTATAATATAACTTATGGTAAAATCCCTTTTTCTTTAGTAACTCTTCATGATTACCCTGTTCTACTATGTTACCATTTTGAAGTACCAGAATCACATCTGCTCCTTTGATTGTAGAGAGCCTATGAGCTATTACAAAACTGGTTCTTCCCTCCATCATTTTATGGAAGGCTTTCTGGATATTAATTTCGGTACGGGTATCAATGCTGCTGGTAGCTTCATCAAGGACTAACATAGGTGGATCCATTATCATAACTCTGGCGATAGTAAGAAGCTGCTTTTGTCCCTGAGAAAGGTTACCCCCCTCTTCATCTATAAGAGTGTCATAACCATCCGGTAATTTTTTTATAAAACTATGTGCCCAGGAAGCTTTGGCTGCTTCAATAATTTCATCTCTGGTAGCATCCGGTTTTCCATAGGCTATGTTTTCTGCTATTGTTCCGGAGAACAGCCAGCTGTCTTGTAATACCATACCGATGAGTTTTCTTAAATTATCACGTTTCATATAATATATGTTCTTTCCATCAACTAAAATCTCGCCGGAATTCACCTGATAAAAATTCATAAGTAAGTTAACTATTGTAGTTTTACCAGCGCCGGTTGGTCCAACTATTGCTATGGTCTGGCCCTTTTTAACCTGTAGGTTAAAATTTCGAATTAATGGGACCTCAGGAGAATATGAGAAATTCACATTATTAAACGTAACTGTACCTTCACAATTTTCAAGGTTTTCTTCTGGTTTTAAAGCTTCTGATTCTGGCTCCTGATCCAGTAATACAAATACTCTTTCGGCAGAAGCTATGGCTGACTGAATCTGTGAAGTAATAGAGGTAATTTCATTGATTGGTTTTGCAAATTGATTGGAATAAGTTAAAAAGCTTGCAATATTTCCAACAGATAGTCTGCCTGCCAGTGCCATAAATCCACCAAGTACAGTTACCGAAACATACGCTATATTATTGACCAAACGTGTGGTAGGGTTAGTCAAAGAGGAATACCATTGTGCCTTTTGACCAACTTTATACAATCTACTATTTATTTCTTTAAAATGCTCTAAGGTATTCTGTTCAAACCCGAATGCCTTAACCACATTATTGTTGCCAATGATTTCTTCTATATATCCATTCAACTCTCCCACTGTTTTAGACTGGTCGGCATACATCTTTTTTGAGTGTTTCGCTATAAATGAAGCAATAAAAAAGCAAAGGGGCGTAATCAATACAACCACCAAGGTAATAATAGGGCTGATTGTTAACATAAAGATAAAGCATCCAATTATAATTACCACAGCCGATATAATTTGTGTTATTCCTTGAAATAATCCATCGGAAATAGCTTCAATATCATTAGTTAATCTGCTGATTATATCACCATGAGATCTACTGTCAAAATAATTCAGTGGCAAAGTATTTAATTTGTCAAAAGCTTCATTACGTATATCATGAATGGTGTTATTTGCTGCAACATTACTAATTACTGACATAAGCCATTGAAATAAACTGCTTATTATATAAATTACAATCAAAATTCCTAAGATTCCAATTAGACCTTGAAAGTCAACCTGATTGACTCCTATGATATAATCAATTGC
>CALDJN010000194.1 GCA_937901695.1 uncultured Anaerocolumna sp. | reverse complement strand
CCTTTGCGAAGATGCTTTTTCTTCCCACTTCAAGCCTAAAAACAGAAAATCTTTATATAAAAAGAAGGAACCGTTGTAAAATAGACTTAAACAAACCTGATAAAAGGATTTGAGTCTATTTTGCAACTGCCCCTTCTTATCCAATCATTTTTAACCTTTTACCGCACCTGACATACCTTCTACATAGAATCTTTGTATAATTAAGAAAAGAATTGCAATTGGAATGGATATTAATACACAGCCTGCAAAGAACTGGGTATAATAATATTCAACAAACTCTTTATCTAACATAGTCCATAGGCCAATGGCTACGGTATAGTATTGTCTATCCTGACCAAGGATAACTTTTGCGAAAATGTAATCTACCCAAGGTGCCATAAAGGAATTCAAAATGGTTATAACAATAATCGGCTTTGATAAAGGTATTGTGATTTTGCGAAATACATCCCATTTCGTTGCGCCATCAATAAATGCAGCTTCATCAATAGTTTTGGGTATGGTATCAAAAAAACCTTTTGCCACAAGGAAACCTAACCCTGCACCCCCCGAATATACCATGACCAGTGCTACTAATTTCAGTGGTCCCGCTTCCAGCAAACCAAATCCCTTTAATATAAAGTAAATAGCATACATGGCCATAAAACTAGGGAACATTCCTAAAATCATGGCAATGTTCATAAGTTTCTTACGCATTTTAAACCTTAATCTTGACATAACATAAGCTACACATAATACGAAGAATGCAGAAAAAATACAGGTAAAGATAGCTACAATCAGAGTGTTGTTAAACCATCTGCCAAATGTTAAACTGCTTGCCGGATCAAAAAGTTTTTTATAATTATCCAGAGTATAAGCCCTTGGAAAAATGTAACTCTTATATTGTCCAGCTTCTTTACGAAGTGAAGTTAATATTACAAAGAAGATAGGTAAAACCCATATGAATCCAAGAATTGCCAAAAATATATGGACGATACAATTAGTAATAAATTTCCTTATCTTCATAGAACCTTTTTTTCTTTTCATTATTGGAACGCCTCCTCATCTTTATAAGAACTTGTATGACGATAGGTTAATAATGATAATGTTGCCATTATGATAAATACTAAAATACTGATAACGGCACCAAGGTTATAGTCTTTATTTGTAATTGTCAGTTTATATAGCCAAGTAACTAACAAGTCTGTTTTCCCAGCAAAATAATAATCAACGGTATCAGGACCGCCACCTGATAACAGGAATATAACATTAAAGTTATTAATATTACCAACAAATTGGGTAATTAACAATGGTGTTGTAACAAATAACATGTAAGGTAATGTAATCTTAAAATAGGTAACAAAAGCATTGGCACCATCTACTTTTGCCGCTTCATATAAATCCTTTGGTATATTTTGCAAAATACCGGTAGTTGTTAACATAGTAAAAGGCACACCAATCCAAATATTAACAAGTATAATTGTTATTTTAGCCAGTGTCGGATCTGTTAAAAATGGTATAGACTGAGTAGAACCGATTACTCCAATATGTCGAAGCATAATATTAACAGGCCCATTGGCATTAAAAATCGTTTTCATTGTAAGTAAGGATACAAATTGAGGCACTGCAATGGATAATACAAAGATAAATCTCCAGAACCCTTTAAATCTTGTACCTTCACGATTGATTAGCATCGCTAATAGCATTCCTAAAATATAACAGGTAAATGTTGCACAAATTGCCCAAATAAATGTCCAGCCAAGAACCGGCCAAAATGTATGGGATAATTTACTGCCATTTGCAAACATAGCTTTAAAATTATCAAGTCCTACCCAGTCAAATAAATTACCCGGTGGCTGATGATTTCTATCATAACTTGTAAATGCAATTAGGATCATAAAAACCAGAGGAACTATAGTAAAACATAGCACTCCTATAACTGGAAAGAATAATAAAGTTTTGTGAAGATTTTGTTCTAATAGAGAGCTTAAATCATCTTTAAAGGTTGGAATAGATTTTCCCTGTTCCGCTCTTTTCTGATTCTCATATGCACTTTTTACAGAGGTTCTTAAAAATAAAATAAAGCCAAGAGTTAGAAATATGGTAATAACACCGTACAGTAGGCAGAGCATGGAATTATCCCCTATTACATATTCATAAATCTGTTTCGCTTCATTAAAAACCTCCTCTTGTTCTTTGGTTCCTAATGTTATAAAGTTTTTAATTGAATCTAAACCAAAACTTATCATGTAATAAATATAAGCAATTTCCATGGATAACATAATGACTCCCCGGATAATCTGCTTATGAATAAGATTTCCCAAACCAAATATTATTGCAGATAGTTTAGTAATTCCATTTCCTTGCATAAAAGCAGTTCCAAATCCTGCATTATGTGCTGCAGTATACATACTAGAACTCTTTCTCTTTTTGCCAGCCATAATCCAACTCCTTTCTTAAGATAGAAGGGGAGCTGCAAGTTATTTGCAGCCTCCCTATTTACTATATATTCCCTCAAACATTGGAATCATTCTTGTAAATTTAACTCTAATCTTGTTTGTAATGGTATTACACTATTCTTACTCTACTTTTAAAGAGGAAACAAAAGTATCTAATTTTTGTTGTGCATTATTCTTATTTAACTCACCACTTCTTATTTCAGTTGCAATACCACCTGCATTTGACCAGTATCTTGAGCTGAATTCAGAAGATGTAGGCTGCATAACAGATGCAGTATTTGCCTCTTCTACAATAACTTTAGCTACTTCATCTGCCTGAACTGCTTCTGATTCACCAGCTTTTAAATTAGTAGGAACTTGACCGGTTTCTTCAAAACGTTGTAACTGCATTTCTTCACTTCCAAGGTATGCGGCAAAAGCTACTGCTACAGCAGGGTTAGCTGCATGGGAGTTAACACCGATTGCTTTTGAACCATAGAAACTTTTTAACTGATAATCATGTCCATCAGGGTTAAAGGTAGGAATTACTGCTAAACCTAAATCATCACCTAAAGCTTCTTTGTATAAATTATAATTCCAAGAGCCATCAAACCAAGCACCGATTCTATGATCTGCTGCTAATTCAGAAAGGGAAATTTCTCCATCATAAGCTGTTTTTGGATTGTTAATTAAATCTATTAAGTAATTTGTTACAGCTATACCTGTTTCATTATTCCAGTTTGCTCCTGCTGCAAAATCAGTCTGGCTATCTCCATAGATTGTTAAACCTGCACCATAATACCAAGCGCCTAATTTCCAGCCCCCTGCTGATTCAAAATAGAAATTGTATACATTTTCAGGAGTGTCTTTTGCCATAATGCCTTCAATAGATTTAATATCATTTTCGTTTAAAAGTGATTTATCATAGTACATAAAGAATGTATTATGTGTAAAAGGAATTGCATAAATAGCATCATCTACTTTTACTGTATTAACAACAGATTCTGCCATAGTTGTTTTAACCATTTCTTCTGTAGAGCCACCAAGCTTTGCAATTGCACCTGCATTTACAAGTTCATTTAATTGATCATTTGCAAAGAAGAATACGTCACCTGCTGCTCCAACATCCTTTAAGATTTCATCTTTTGCTGTGTCCTCTCCTTGTGTTTCAACAGTAAAAGTTATGTTCCATTCCGGATGTAATGCCTGGAAGGACTTTGTCATGGAATCCATTGTTCCATCTTTGATCTGGTTTTCAGGTGCCCAGACTTTTAAAGTAACATCCTCAGCTTTTACAGGTTCTTCCGTTGCTTTTGGAGCCTGTGTTGTTTCTGCTTTGTTGTCATCCGTTGACGGAGTTTCCGTCTTTTTACCACAACCAACTAAAGATACAACTAATGTGGTAACCATAATTAGGCTAAAAAGTTTCTTTTTCATAATTCTACCTCTCCTTTAAGTTTTTTAGATTAATTGAGATGACTATAGTCACCAAAATCTATATCATAAAATGCCTTAAACAAATATGTTCCTTACAAAACATGTTTTCATATATATTTTTTTAAAACACGTTTTAAACATAACATATGTTTTTACATTTTACTTCATTAATTAAGATTACTTATACCTTCTATATTCTTTCAATATATAACCCGTTACTATTTTGTCAGCCATTAATTTAAGCTCACTCATAACTTCCATATATCCTCATTATACTCTGAAATAGTTCTGTCAGAAGAGAAGAAGCCCGCTCTGCTAATGTTTTCCAACATCATTTTTGACCATTTTTCTCTATCTTCATAATCTGCTATTACCTCTTCTTTTTTCGCCATGTACTCTTTAATATCTAACAAAGTCATAAACCAGTCTTTATTGATTAACTCATTGTGCAGGCGTTCCAAATTCTCCTTTTTACCGATTTTCATTAAGGTATCGCTTACAATAAAGTCAACCATTTGATGGATTTCCTTATCCTTATGGTAGTAGTCTTTCGGAATATAATCTTTGTTTTCATAATGTGCTATTACTTCTTCACTGGACTTACCAAAGATATATATGTTATCTTTACCAACCAATTCTGCAATCTCTACGTTTGCTCCATCCATAGTACCCAGTGTAATAGCGCCGTTAAGCATAAATTTCATATTACCGGTACCGCTGGCTTCCTTTGAAGCCAAAGAAATCTGTTCTGATATATCACATGCCGGAATTAACTTTTCAGCCAGCGTTACGTTATAATTTTCTACCATAACTACTTTAAGATAAGGATTTACCTCTTTATCATTATTTATCAATTCCTGAAGACATAAAATCAAATGTATGATGTCTTTTGCAATAATATAAGCAGGGGCTGCCTTTGCTCCGAATATTAATGTAATTGGTGTTGTAGGTATTTTACCATTCTTAATTTCAAGATATTTATGAATGATATATAAAGCATTCATTTGCTGTCTTTTATATTCATGCAAACGCTTAACCTGAATATCAAAGATAGAATTTTCGTCAATTTCAATACCTTGATTCTTAAGCAAATACTCTTTTAGGGCTTTTTTATTTTTATGCTTAATATCAAGTAAGGTATTTAAAACCTTGGTATCTTCTTTAAAATCCAAAAGTTTTTTTAGCTGGTCAGCATCCTTTTTAAATCCATCTCCGATTAAATCCGTTAAATATGCAGCCAAATCATAATTGCAATGCAATAACCAACGGCGGAACGTAATTCCATTGGTTTTATTATTAAACTTTTCAGGATAAATCTTATAAAAATTGTTTAACTCGTTTTGTTTTAAGATTTCCGTGTGAAGTGCCGCAACACCATTTACACTAAAGCTATAGTGTATATCAATATGTGCCATATGCACTCTATCCTGTTTATCAATAATTGCCACCGTAGGATTGTCAAATTTCCTTCTCACTTTATCATCCAATACTTCAATAATAGGAAGCAGGTGAGGCACTACTTTTTTCAGATACTTAACAGGCCATTTTTCTAGGGCTTCTGATAAAATAGTATGGTTAGTGTAAGCACAAGTTTTAGAAACAATATCAATTGCCTCATCCATTTCTATGCCTCGCTCCATAAGCAGGCGGATTAATTCCGGTATTACCATAGTCGGATGAGTGTCATTAATCTGAATTACTGCATAATCATATAAATCATGGAGATTGCTTCCCTTAAGGATACATTCTTCTAAAATCATCTGTGCAGCGTTGCTGACCATAAAATACTGTTGGTAGATTCTTAAAAGTTCACCCTTTTCATCACTGTCATCAGGGTATAAGAATAAAGTAAGGTTTTTTTCAATATCTGCCTTTTCAAAGGAAATTCCCTCTTTTACTATAGATTCATCAACAGTTTCTATATCAAATAAATGCAGCCAATTGGTACGGTTATCATAACCTGTAACTGCTATATCATAAAGCTTTGATTTTACTGTGAAGTCCTTAAAATTCACTGTATAAGACTTATCTCTCTTTATAAGCCAGCTTTCATCTGTAATCCAGGGATTAATGGTTTCTTTCTGGAGACAATCTTTAAAAACCTGCCGAAATAATCCAAAATGATAGTTTAATCCAATACCATCCCCATTCAACCCAAGTGATGCAATAGAATCCAGAAAACATGCTGCTAACCTTCCAAGTCCTCCATTTCCCAGAGAGGGCTCCAGTTCAATATCCTCAACTTCTGTAATAGATTTGCCATTCTGCCTTAATTCTTCTCTGATTTCATCATAAATTCCTAAATTTATCAGATTATTGGATAATAATTTACCAATTAAAAATTCTGCTGAAATATAGTAAACCTTTTTACCTGTATCTTTCCTATATTTTTTTTCAGCCATTTCTTTTGTCATTTCCAATAGGCTAAAATATATTTCTTCGTTGCTGCATTCCTTAAGAGTCTTATTATATTTTTTTTGTAATATCTCTGCTAACATTCCTATTCCTTCCTTATGCGGCAATTACCTTTTACTCGCAGTAATGAATTCCTTTAAATTACCGATTTCTTTTTTAAACTTACTAAAATTGTCTAATTTCCATTCCCAATTAGGTGAGCCAAGTGTACCAGGAGTATTAATTCTGGCTTCATCACCTAAATTAATTAAATCCTGTAATGGCAGGATTGCCATTTCTGCAATACTATCTAAGGTTAGTCGTACAAATCGTTTGGAAATGATTCTGTCATCATAGCCTAATTTCTTTAAAGATTTTCTAATCCGATTCCGTGTTTCTTTATCCTGTGATAAATACCAGCCTTTTATGGTCTGATTGTCATGACTTCCCGTATAAATAACCATATTTTCAATATCTTCAAAATTATTATTATTTTCATTTGGATCAAATGTAAATTGAAGGATTTTCATTCCCTTTAATCCATAATGGTTTTTAAGTACATGAACTTCTTCCCTTAAATCTCCTAAATCTTCTGCAATAATTTCAACTTCCGGTAATTTCTTACCGATTAAGTCAAACACTTCATAGCCGGGTGCTTCTAACCATTCACCCTCAATAGCAGTTTCACAGGTAGCAGGTATTTTCCAGTAGGTATCAAAAGCCCGGAAATGATCAATGCGGATAATATCAAACAGCTTACTGTTATAAGCTATTCTGTCTAACCAAAACTGATAACCTTGCTTTTTTAAATAATCCCAGTTATAGATTGGATTTCCCCACCTTTGACCGGTAGCACTAAAATAATCTGGTGGAACTCCTGCAATAAATGTGGGTTTTCCGTCTTCTCCAAGTAAAAAGCACTCCTGATTTGCCCATACATCTAAAGAATCAATTCCTACGTAGAACGGAATATCCCCCATAATCCGAATGCCGTTTTGACTGGCATATGTCTTTACTTTCATCCATTGTTTGTAGAAGATATACTGGATAAACATTTCATAATGTATTTCTTCTTTATATACAGATATATCAAACTCCCTTGTTTTTATCCATTCCTTCTGTGCCTTATCCCATTCATTCCAGCACCTTAAGTCATTTTTCTTTTTTAGTGTAAGATATACGGCATAAAGATATACCCATTCCTGTTTTATAAAGTCCTTATAATCCGTATCCTCTGTAAAATGAAGAAAAGCTTCTTTTAAATAAATTTCTTTAAATTTTCTTACTTTTTCATAATCAACCGATTTACTGTTTTTTTGAAACTTTGGCGGCCTTTTCGTTAATAAACCTTCCTCATACAATTCATCAAGACTTATATAAATCTCATCACCTGCAAATGAGGAGTATGGCTGGTAAGGTGAGTTACCAAATCCCAAGGGATTAAGAGGTAGTATCTGCCATATGCGAAAACCACCTGTTTTTAATAAATCAATCAATTCAAAACTATATGGACCCATATCGCCAATTCCATAATTTGACGGTAAGGATGATAAAGGTAATAGTATTCCTGCTTCTCTCATAAATCTTTTTTTCCTCCAAACTTGCGAGTATAGCTAAAAATGAATCTATTATAAATATAAAAATTGTACATGATTTCCTGCGCCCCTCGGAAATTGTATGAGGCTTGCGTGGAGTGTTGTGTCTCCCTTTTTCGGAAATGCAGGCTTGCTTAGGAGTGTTGTATCTCCCCCTTTCAGGATGCAAACTTGCTTAGGAGTGTTGTATCCTCCATTTTTAGAAATGCAAACTTGCCTGGGATTTCTCACTACACTTTCCTTATATTTGCTGAATAAAAACACCTTTGGGTTTTAAAATAGTGTCTGCATTTAATAGGATAAATAATTCATTACCTTTCCTTTTAACTACAATACTTTCCCTAGAACAATTTAAAATGACTTCGACTTGGCTTTGATCTTCATCTGTTTTTATGTAGTGAATCACTCTTGGATTGTTCTTATCCTCTATAAAATGAAAATGTCTGCTTTTAAAAGCTTTATTAGCTTTTCTTAAATGAATCAGTGCCTTTACAATTTCAATTCTATCCTTATATAACCCTTTATCTATATCTTCCCAGGGCATACATCTGCGGCAGTCTGGATCATAGCTTCCTTCCATTGCAAGTTCTGTTCCATAATAAATACATGGACTGCCTGGCATGGTAAACAGTACCGCTAACTGTTGATAAAAAATATCAATATCTTTTACCTTATCTATCAGCCTATTCGTATCATGGGAATCCAATAAATTGAATAAAACATCATTGGTCTGCTGCATATACATAGTAAAATTATGATTAATGGCACATTCAAAATCATAGTTAGTTTTCTCTGTATAAACCCAAAAATCTGCTATAGAGGTGGCTAGCGGATAATTCATAACTCCATCCAATTCATCTCCATGTAGCCAGGTAATTGCATCATGCCATATCTCCCCTAATATATAAAAATCCGGTTTTAACTCTTTGGTCAGCCTTCGTAAATCTTTACAGAATCTGTGAGATACTTCATTGGCTACGTCAAGCCTAAGACCATCAATATCAAAATTTTTCACCCAGTATTCCACAACCTCCAGCAAATACTGAATTACCTCAGGGTTATTAGTATTTAGCTTTGGCATTCTGGAAGTAAACGCAAAGGAATAAAAGGAACCATCCTTTGTATTAA
>CALDJN010000193.1 GCA_937901695.1 uncultured Anaerocolumna sp. | reverse complement strand
GCTTCTTATTCGGTATATGTTAATGATATATCCATGCAGGAATCCCTGGTAAAATACATAGAAAAATTAGACGGTGTCAGGCAGGTGAATCACTCTGATTCTGTTGCCGAGAACCTGGAAAGTTTTAATTCCTTAGTAGGATATATTTCTGCTGCAATAATCATTATTTTACTGGCTGTAGCTATATTTTTAATTAGCACAACCGTTACCATGGGTATTTCAGTAAGAAAAGAAGAAATTTATATTATGAGGTTAATTGGTGCTACGGACTTTTTCATAAGGGCTCCATTTATTGTAGAAGGAGTTATCATTGGTATCTTAGGATCACTTTTACCTTTAGCCAGCTTGTATTTTATTTACTATAAGGTAATATCCTACATAACAGAGAAATATATTAATATATTCAGTACTTTTGAATTTCTTAAAATAAATGATATATTTTCCAATCTTATTCCAATATCCTTAGGAATCGGAATCGGAATCGGATTTATAGGAAGTTTTATGACCGTAAGAAAACATTTAAGAATAAAAGAAATTAACTGATTTATAGGAGTTGAAAAAATGCACAAAAGACTATTTGATAAATACCAAAACAGTAAAAAGAATATAGTTAGAAAAGGTTTCTATGGTATAGTAATAACCCTGTTGGTTATAATGGTAATAAGTCCCTTTCATATTCTATCCTTGGCAAATGAAATTGATAAAGCCAAAGAAGAAAAAAGTAGTCTTGAAAAAAAGAAAGAAGAAACTGAAGTAAAAATTCAGTCATTAGAGAAGGAAAAAGGTGATATACTTAAATATATAGAAAAGTTAGATATGGAGTTAAATAATCTCGCCAATGAGATTGAAGGATTAAATAAAGATATTAAAAAGGTAAATAAGGATATTGAGGCTGCTCAGGTGGATTTAAAGGCAGCACGTATTGCCGAGGCTGACCAATATGATATCATGAAGAAACGTATTAAGTACATGTATGAAAATGGTAACACCACTTATTTTGAGGTTATTACCCAATCAGGCAGCCTTGCGGAATTATTAAATCATGTAGAATACATATCTAAAATTACCGAGTATGATAATCATCTTTTAGATGAATATACCAGATTAAAACAAGATGTTATTGATAAAGAAGCAGTTCTTCAAAAGAAGCATGATGATCTGGAAACTTTAAAAGAAGAAGTTGCATATGAAAAGAAAACAGTAGAAAAACTATCCGTAGATAAGAATAAAGAGTTAAAGAAATACGAAGAAACCATTAAAGAAAATGAAGCGCTATCTAAAGATTACGGTAACCAGATTGAAGAAAAAGAAGCGCAAATTGAGAATTTACTATTAGAGGAAATAAAACGTAAAGAAGAGGAAGAACGTAGAAAAAGGGAAGAGGAACGCAGAAGAAGGGAAGAGGAAGAACGTAGAAGAAGAGAAGAGGAAGAGAAAAGGAATCAGCAAAATGGTGAGTCAGGTTCTTCTAACAACGAGTCAGGTTCTTCTAATAATGAATCAGGTTCTTCTAATACGGTATCCGGTGATTTTAGATGGCCAGTTCCTTCCAGCGGAAGAATTACCTCAACCTTTGGTAATAGGGAAAGTCCTACTGCAGGTGCAAGTACGAATCATAAAGGAATCGATATAGGTGCACCTTCCGGTTCTAATATAATAGCAACTATGAGCGGCGAAGTGGTTACTGCTACTTACAGCGTATCTGCAGGTAATTATATTATGTTATACCATGGAGATGGCTTATACTCCGTATATATGCATTGTTCCAAACTAATGGTATCCGTAGGTGATAATGTAAGCCAAGGTGATACTATAGGCTTAGTAGGAACTACAGGATATTCAACTGGACCGCATTTACATTTTGCTATAGTAAAAGATGGTTCTTATGTAAACCCACTAAATTATGTAAGTTATTAAAGTGGATTTTAAAAAAAGAAATTTGGGTAGGTAACCGTTAATTTGTGCTAAAGTACAAATTGCTGTTATTATTAAAATGGTGCTAAATCACCGGAATGGGGGTTATTATGAGAAATAAATTCCTATCGGGCTTTCTAGCAGGCTTAGCTGGTGCGTTGATTATATTTACCATAGCGCTGACTATTTATGTTGTTGGACCGAATGCCAAGGACGATAATCAAGGCTTAAATAAAATTAATAATGCAGAAGCTGCGACGAAAACAGAAGATGAAGAGTATAAAGAAAAAATACTGCAAAAGATGAAGAAGATTGAAGCCCTGATTGATCATTACTATCTGAAAGAAGTGGATGCAGAAGCTATTGCAGATGGAGTTTATAAGGGAATGTTACAAAGTTTAGGTGACCCATATTCTACCTATTATACAAAAGATGAATATAAAGCCTTAATGGAATCCACCAGTGGCGTTTATTGTGGCATAGGCGCAACGGTAACCCAGGACGTGACTACAGGGATTATTTCCATTGTAAAACCATTTGTGACAGGACCGGCGTATAAGGCTGGAATTTTACCAGGAGATATTATATATAAAGTAGCTGGTAAAGAAGTTACAGGTTTTGATTTGACAGAAGTAGTAAGCAGAATTAAAGGAGAAGAAGGAACCAAAGTTGATATTACAATTATAAGAGAAGGGGAAACAGAACCTTTAGAATTCTCAATTCCAAGAAAAATCGTAGAAGTTCCTACTATTTCCTATGAAATGTTAGATGGAAATATTGGATACATTGAAGTCACTGAGTTTGATGAAGTGACAGCACAACAATTTAGGAAAGCGATAGATGAACTTGATAAGCAAGGTCAAAAGGGACTTATCGTTGATATTCGAAATAACCCTGGAGGATTATTAGATACTGTTGTTGATATGCTTGACCGTATGCTGCCAAAAGGTTTGATTGTCTATACGGAAGATAAGTATGGCCATCGTGAAGAAAAGAAATCCGATGGAAAAGAAGAGTTTAATAAACCCTTAGCAGTATTAATCAATGGACATAGTGCAAGTGCATCTGAAATATTTGCAGGTGCAATTCAGGATTATAAAAAAGGTACCATTGTAGGTACAACAAGTTTTGGAAAAGGCATTGTGCAATCTATCATACCGTTACAAGACGGTACGGCAATAAAAGTAACCGTTTCCAAATATTTCACTCCAAAAGGTCAGGATATTCATGGAGTTGGAATTAAACCTGATGTAACGGTAGAACTGGATAAAGAGCTGAAGAAAAAGGTTGTCATTAAAAAAGAAGAGGATAACCAGTTACAAAAAGCAATTGAAATAATTAAAAAAGAAATAGAAAAATAGAATAATGATATAAAGTAAAACGAGTTTTTTATGCTTTAAGCTGGAAAACTCGTTTTATTTTTTAGAACAAACATTCGAAAATAATTGATTTTAATAAATGGTTATGATATAATTGCAAACAGATAAAATATACTGGAAAATATACAAATTGTGTTTCGTGGGAAGGCTATAAGATATAATATTGTAACCTGATTTTTAAGAATAATATAAATTGTTTCTATTGATATTGTATTAGCATCATATTAGAAAGGAAAAGTTAGATGAGTGATTTTAAGCTTGTTTCTGAATATGCTCCTACGGGAGATCAGCCTGAGGCTATAGCAGAACTGGTAAAAGGATTTAAAGAAGGAAATCAGTTTCAGACCTTACTTGGAGTTACTGGTTCCGGTAAAACATTTACCATGGCTAATGTGATTCAGGCTTTGAATAGACCTACTTTAGTTATAGCACATAACAAAACCCTGGCAGCCCAGCTTTATGGAGAATTTAAAGAATTCTTCCCAGAGAATGCTGTTGAGTATTTTGTAAGCTATTATGATTATTACCAGCCAGAAGCCTATGTTCCTTCATCAGATACGTATATAGAGAAAGATTCAGCAATTAATGAAGAAATTGATAAACTTCGACATTCTGCCACTGCAGCTTTATCAGAGCGAAGAGACGTTGTTATAGTAGCAAGTGTATCTTGTATCTATGGTTTAGGCGACCCTATTGATTATCAGGAAATGGTTATTTCCCTAAGGCCAGGTATGATTAAGGATAGGGATGAAGTATTAAGAAAACTTGTTGACCTTCAATATATAAGAAATAATATGGAGTTCAAACGTGGTACTTTCCGAGTAAGAGGCGATGTAGTAGAAATATTTCCGGTAACTTCGGATGACCGCGCCATTCGTGTAGAATTTTTTGGTGATGAAGTAGATAGAATTACCGAGATTGATGTGTTAACTGGAGAGATTAAGTGTACATTAGAACATATAGCCATATTTCCTGCATCTCACTATGTAGTATCGAAGGAGAAAATGGAAGCAGCCATTCATACTATTCAGGCTGAATTGGAAGAACGGGTAAAATATTTTAAGAGTGAGGATAAATTATTAGAAGCCCAAAGAATATCTGAAAGAACGAACTTTGACATTGAAATGTTAAGAGAAACCGGATTCTGCTCAGGCATTGAGAATTATTCCAGACATTTATCCGGTTTGAAACCAGGAAGTACACCGAATACTTTAATGGACTATTTTCCCGATGATTTCTTAATTATTGTAGATGAGTCCCATATTACCATACCTCAGATACGAGGTATGTATGCAGGAGACCAGTCCAGGAAAAGTACTTTAGTGGAATATGGATTCCGTCTCCCTTCTGCAAAGGATAACCGTCCGCTAAATTTTGAAGAATTTGAAAGTAAAATTAATCAGATGTTATTTGTCTCTGCTACCCCTTCCGTTTATGAAGAAGAACATGAACTATTTCGAGCGGAGCAGATTATAAGACCAACTGGTTTGTTAGATCCGGAAATTTCTGTGCGGCCAGTGGAAGGTCAGATTGACGATTTGATTTCAGAGGTAAATAAAGAAGTGGCAAAGAAGAATAAAATCCTGGTTACTACTTTGACCAAACGAATGGCAGAAGATTTAACGGATTACATGCGAGAAGTTGGAATTCGGGTTAAGTATCTTCATTCGGATATTGATACTTTGGAGCGTTCTGAAATCATTAGAGATATGAGATTGGATGTATTTGATGTTTTGGTAGGTATTAACTTACTAAGAGAAGGGCTAGATATACCCGAGATAACTTTAGTAGCTATATTGGATGCAGATAAGGAAGGTTTTCTGCGTTCCGAAACATCTTTAATACAGACAGTAGGACGTGCTGCCCGTAATTCAGAGGGCAGGGTTATTATGTATGCAGATCATATGACTGACTCCATGAATAAGGCTATCTCAGAAACCAATCGAAGAAGGACGATCCAAAATAAGTATAACGAAGAACATGGTATTACACCTACTACCATTCAGAAAAAGGTTCGTGAATTAATAAGCATATCAAAGAAAGCGGATAAAGATTATTATAAGATGGATAAGGATCCTGAGTCCATGAGTAAAAAAGAATTAGAAGCGGTAGCGAAGAAGATTACAAAAGATATGCATACGGCAGCTGCGGAACTGAACTTTGAAGCAGCAGCGGAGTTAAGAGACCGATTACTGGAATTAAAAAAACAATTGAATGATATGGAGTAATAGGTAATTAGAGTGTCAAATCTCAAAGGTAATACTCTAATCATAAATATAATTTATAATTTGTAAAACTAAAGTATAATTTGAACATAATATTTTTCATAATTAGAAAGAGGAAAACATGGCTGACAAGAAACATTATATAAAAATTAGAGGCGCAAAAGAGCATAACTTAAAGAATATTAGCCTTAATATTCCTAGAGATGAGTTTGTAGTCCTAACTGGATTAAGCGGTTCTGGAAAGTCTTCCTTAGCTTTTGATACCATTTATGCAGAAGGTCAGAGAAGATATATGGAATCTTTATCTTCCTATGCAAGGCAATTCCTTGGACAGATGGAAAAACCAAATGTAGAGAGCATAGAGGGACTTTCCCCAGCTATTTCCATTGACCAAAAGTCCACTAATAGAAATCCACGTTCTACAGTGGGAACTGTAACAGAAATCTATGATTATTTTCGTTTGCTATATGCGAGAATTGGTATTCCACACTGTCCCAAATGTGGCAAAGAGATAAAGAAACAGACGGTAGACCAAATGGTAGATGAAATCATGCGCTTGGAACCGGGTTCCAGAATTCAAATATTAGCCCCGGTGGTTAGGGGAAGAAAAGGCGAACATGTGAAATTGCTGGAACAGACTAAGAAAAGTGGTTATGTTCGAGTAATTGTTGATGGAAACCTTTATGAGTTATCTGAAGAAATTAAACTTGATAAAAATATCAAACATAATATTGAGATAATCGTTGACCGTATCATTATAAAAGAAGGTATTGAGAATAGACTTACAGACTCTATTGAAAGTGTACTAAAACTGACAGATGGTTTATTACTGGTTGATGTTCAAGGTAAAGGTAAATTAAATTTTAGTGAGAATTTTGCCTGTCCTGATTGTGGTATCAGCATAGATGAGATTGAACCAAGAAGCTTCTCATTTAACAATCCTTTTGGTGCCTGTCCTGAGTGTCATGGTATTGGAATTAAAATGGAGTTTGATGAGGATTTGCTCATACCGGACAAGTCACTTAGTATAGCAGAAGGGGCTATTGCTGCTATGGGATGGCAATCGGTTGTAGACCGATCCAGCTATACCAGATGTACCTTAGAGGCTATAGCAAAAGAATATAAATTTGACTTAAATACTCCATATAAGGACTTGCCAGAGAAAATAAAAAAAGTAATCATATATGGTACCAATGGTAAGACTGTAAAAGTCCACTATAAAGGTCAGCGTGGAGAAGGTGTGTATGACGTTGCATTTGAAGGACTGATTCGCAATATGGAAAGACGTTATCGTGAATGTTCTGATTCAGTTAAGCCGGAATATGAAAGCTGTATGAAAACCACACCTTGTAAAGAGTGTGGAGGAAGACGTTTAAAGAAAGAATCTCTTGCAGTAACCGTAGGTGATAAGAACATAGCAGAGGTAACGGAGTATTCTATTCGGGACTTGAAAGAATTTATGGATAATCTTGAATTAACACCAACCCAGGCAAAGATAGGTAATCTGGTTTTAAAAGAAATAAAAGCAAGGGTAGGATTCCTTGTAGATGTAGGTCTTGATTACCTTTCATTAGGAAGGGCAACAGGCACTTTATCTGGTGGTGAAGCGCAAAGAATTCGCTTGGCTACCCAGATAGGTTCCGGGTTAGTAGGTGTAGTTTATATATTAGATGAACCGAGTATTGGTTTGCACCAAAGAGATAATGATAAACTGTTAAAAACTTTGAAGAACCTAAAAGATTTAGGAAATACTTTGATTGTAGTTGAACATGACGAAGACACTATGTTTGCAGCAGATTATATTGTGGATATAGGTCCTGGCGCTGGTGAGCACGGTGGTGAAGTAGTTGCAGCAGGTACTGCAGAGGAGATTATGCAGGTAAAGGAGTCTATAACCGGTGCCTATTTAAGCGGAAGAATTAAGATTCCTATTCCTAAAGAAAGAAGGAAACCCAACAGCTTCCTAACAATTAAAGGAGCAAAAGAGAACAATTTAAAGAATATTAATGTAGATATCCCTCTTGGAATTATGACGGTTGTTACTGGTGTATCCGGTTCCGGTAAAAGTTCCTTAGTAAATGAGATTTTATATAAACGGTTGGCAAGGGATTTAAACAGAGCCAGAATCATACCAGGCAAGCATGATGATATAATTGGTATTGATAAATTAGACAAGGTTATCAATATTGATCAGTCTCCCATTGGAAGAACACCAAGATCCAATCCGGCTACTTACACCGGTGTATTTGATCAAATTAGAGATTTATTTGCCAACACTCCAGATGCCAAAATGAGAGGCTATAGTAAAGGACGTTTTAGTTTCAATGTAAAAGGTGGCCGTTGTGAAGCTTGTAGTGGTGATGGTATCATTAAAATCGAGATGAATTTCCTCCCTGATGTATATGTAACTTGTGAATCCTGTGGTGGGAAGCGATATAACAGAGAAACTTTAGAGGTGAAATATAAAGGGAAGACCATTCATGATGTATTAGATATGACAGTAGAAGAAGCAATGAAATTCTTTGAGAATATTCCTTCTATTCACAGAAAAATAGAAACACTTTATGACGTTGGTTTATCCTATATTAGATTAGGTCAGCCTTCAACCACTTTATCAGGTGGTGAAGCACAAAGAATTAAGCTGGCTACTGAATTAAGCAAGAGAAGTACCGGTAAGACTATATACATTTTGGACGAGCCTACAACAGGATTACATTTTGCGGATGTTCATAAATTAATTGAAATCTTAAGAAGACTATCCGAGGGTGGTAATACCGTAGTCGTGATTGAACATAACCTGGATGTAATTAAAACCGCAGATTATATTATAGATATAGGACCAGAAGGCGGTGATAAAGGTGGTACTGTGATTGCTAAAGGTACACCGGAAGAAGTTGCCCAGAATGAGAAATCCTACACAGGACATTATATTAAAAAGATGCTGGAAGGTAAGAGATAAGATAAGCTTGGAATAAGCAGGCTGGGGATAAATGAATAAGAAATTCTGATGGAGAGGTTATTCTGACGGAGATATCATTCTGGGGGAGATCTCATTCTGACAGAGGTGTCATTCTAACGGAGATGTCATTCTGAGTGTAAATTCAGCATAGCTGAATTTTAAGCGAAGAATCTCATCCTCCCCACTACAGTAAAAGGAGCCTATATGGATAGTAATTTTTTTGCTATGATGTCAAGAATGAAATATATTGAGCGATGGGCCTTAATGAGAAACTCCCAATCGGAGAATATCAGCGAGCATTCTCTTGAGGTAAGTATGTTAGCACATGGTTTGGCGGTTATTGGAAAGAGACGATTAGGTGGTAAAGTTGATCCGGAAAAAGCTGCATTGGTAGGTCTTTATCATGATTCTACTGAAATCATTACTGGAGATATGCCCACTCCTATAAAATACTACAACAAAGAAATACAAGGAGCTTTTAAAGAAATAGAAACCCTTGCAGCCAACCGATTACTAGATATGCTTCCTTCTGATCTTAGAGAAGAATATGAGGGTATATTCTTTCCCAATGTGGGAGATGAACATATGTGGAAGTTAGTTAAAGCCGCAGATAAACTATCTGCCTTAATAAAGTGTATTCAGGAAGAAAAGGCTGGCAACACAGAATTTACCAGTGCTAAAAAGGCAATAATGGAAACCTTACAAAAGATGAATCTAGAAGAGGTAAATATATTTATAAAAGAGTTTTTACCTGCTTATTATAAGACGCTGGATGAATTAAATTTGCCGTATAATTAGTTTTTTATTCATAATATATATAAGTTGTATATTTTTTTATAAAATACCACAATATTTTGTACTGGTGTTAAGGAAAAAAATGATGTAGAATAGGTTATATGTATTAGAAGTATATGGTTATGATATCAAATACATTTCTATAATTTAATATTATCGGGGAAGTGCCACGCTTCTGTAATCGGAGATAATGCCCATTTCGGCAATCGGAGATAACGCCCGCTTCGATAATCGGTGGTAGCTCTCATTTCTGTAATCGGTGGTAACCCCTACTTCAGTAAGTAGGGCAAGGACTTGACTGTTTTAGTGGGGGTTCAAGTTTTGCCGAAATGCCACATAGTGGCAATGGGGTTATGAGCAGTAGCGTAAGTGGATAACTTGCTTATAGGGAAGTGTGAAGTATTCCACCATGAGAATCCATTGGAATTCTCATGGCGAACTTCTTCATCCATTATTTGAGATGTGGCAAAGCCACATCATGTCGGGAAGTGGGAATATCCGCTTTGACTAGGAAAGCGCCTTGATAAGTATAATATTACTTATAGAAATCAATGATATATATAGCTTGATTTATATTTAATTTGTAGGAGGAAGAACGTGTGAATAAGGAAATTGTTATCGTCCTTGATTTTGGTGGTCAATACAACCAATTGATTGCTAGAAGAGTTAGAGAATGTAACGTATATTGTAAAGTGTTGCCTTACAATACAAGTCTTGAGAAAATAAAAGATATTCATCCAAAAGGTATTATCTTCACCGGTGGACCTGCAAGTGTTTACGCAGAAGATTCACCAACCATCGTCAAAGAAATCTTTGAATTGGGTATTCCAATTTTGGGAATCTGCTATGGCGCTCAACTTATGAATTATTTATTGGGTGGAAAGGTATCTAAAGCTCCTGTAAGAGAGTATGGCAAGACTGAAGTAACAGTTAATCATGATTCAAAATTATTTAGAGATGTATCAGAAAATACAATCTGTTGGATGAGTCATACAGATTATATTGAACAATTTCCAGAAGGATTTACAGTATCAGCCCAATCAGAATCTTGTCCAGTAGCTGCATTTGAAAAACCATCTCAAAACCTTTATGGAGTACAATTCCATCCTGAAGTAGTTCACTCCCAAGAAGGAACTAAGATGATTCATAACTTCTTATATGAAGTATGTAAATGTTCTGGAGACTGGAAGATGGATTCCTTTACTGAACATTCTATCAAAGATCTTAAAGCAAAAATCGGGGACAAAAAAGTATTATGTGCTTTATCTGGTGGCGTAGATTCATCAGTAGCTGCTGTTATGGTCAGTAAAGCCGTTGGTAAACAGTTAACTTGTATCTTCGTTGACCATGGTTTACTTCGTAAAAATGAGGCAGATGATGTAGAAAAAGTCTTCACTGAACAATTCGATGTTAACTTCGTACGTGTTAATGCGCAGGAAAGATTCTATAACAAATTAGCCGGCGTGTCCGATCCAGAAACAAAGCGAAAAATCATTGGTGAAGAATTCATCCGTGTATTTGAGGAAGAAGCGAAAAAGATAGGAACCGTTGATTTCTTAGTTCAAGGAACAATCTATCCTGATGTTATCGAAAGTGGATTGGGAAAATCTGCAGTCATCAAGAGCCATCACAACGTTGGCGGACTACCAGATTATGTAGACTTTAAGGAAATCATTGAACCACTTCGTGACTTATTCAAGGACGAAGTAAGAAAAGCAGGGTTAGAACTTGGACTACCTGAAAAACTTGTATTCAGACAACCTTTCCCAGGCCCAGGTCTTGCAATTCGTATCATTGGTGATATAACTGCAGAAAAGGTAAAAATCCTTCAAGAAGCAGATGCAATATATCGTGAAGAAATCGCAAATGCCGGCCTTGATAGAAGCATAGGACAATATTTTGCAGTATTGACGAATCTTCGTAGTGTTGGTGTTATGGGAGATGAAAGAACCTACGATTATACCGTTGCACTTCGTGCAGTAACAACTACGGATTTCATGACTGCTGAGTTCGCTGAGATACCTTGGGATGTGCTTGGACATATCTCTAGTAGAATTGTAAATGAAGTGAAACATGTAAATAGGATATGCTATGATATAACTGGAAAACCACCGGCTACGATTGAGTGGGAATAAATAAAATAACGCCGAAAACCCGCAT